>JAUYOW010000019.1 GCA_030697825.1 Gemmatimonadales bacterium
GACACCGCCCGCGCGCTCGCGCTCCTGGAGGCCCAGGACTTCCTCGCCGCCTCCGCCGACCAGGTCGTGCGCGGCCCGGCGTGGTTGCTCCACGGGCGCATCCTCGAAGCGAGAGGCGAAAGGCAGCGCGCCATCCGGTACTTCCAGCGCGCCTACGACCTCCTGCGCTACGCCGATCCGCCATGGATTGCGGTGCGCGACTCGGCCCAGGCCGGGCGCACGCGACTGGGGGTTCCCCGGTGACCGCCGCGCGCGTTGCGCTTCCGTCCGACCGTACGTTCGTCCGCCCGTCCGCCCGCCAATGACCGACACGCTCGACCTGCTCGCCCGCGCTGACAAGTGGTTCCTGTCGGCGGGGGAGGGACTGGTCTGGGCGCCGCCGTTCCCCGCCTGGCTCGACGCCCCGGGCTTCTGGGACGAGGCCCACCTCTTTGAGTTCCGGCTCGCGCCGCTTCTGACGATCGCCCTGATGGACGAGACCGGGCGCGAGATCGCGCTCCAACCCGGGACGCGTCGCTGGACGCCGGCCGCGCTCGAAACGCCGTATTCGACCAGCGTCGGGATCGAGGCGATGGAAGCGCGCATGGTGCTGCCGGGGTTCGTCCTCGGCAGCGAGTGGCAGCTCGTCAATCGGGGCGTCGTACCCATGCGGATCCACGCGGTGGCCTGGACTACCGCGCCCGGAGACGAGGTGGCGGAGGGCGACGTGGCGTGGACCGGCTTCGAGCTCACCTGGCCGCGGCGGCTCGAGGACGGCAGAGGGCACGTGCTGCCGGCACGGCTCCAGCTCGCGCTGGCGCGAGGCACCGACAGCTGGGGCGCCGTCCGCTCCGAGCCTACGACCGACCACCCTCACTTCCGGTTGACGCCATTCTGGGATCGGTGGGATCCCACCCGCGGCGGGCTCGGCGACAAGGCCGAGCTCGCGGGGATCTCCGCGGGCGGGCTGGTCTACCTGGGGGTTCACCGCGCCATCGAGATCCCGGCTGGGGGCGCGGTGCGGCTCGCCGTGGCGCTGCGCATCGAGCCCCAGCTGGACGACTGCGGCACCCGTGCCGAAGCGAATCCTCCCCGGAAGGCGTCGTCGTTCGCGGCGGCGAGCAAGTCGTCATGGGAGGAGTTCTTCGAAGGGGTGCCCAGGTTCCGCTGCTCGGACCCTTACTTCGAGCGGTACTGGGCGTACCGTTGGTACGGGCTCCGGCTCAACGGAATAGCGCCCGGATGGGGGAACTACGTCGCCCCGACCGTGGCCGAGGGGATCGAGCACTTCCACCAGCCGGTCGCGTACAGCGCGCAGTGCCATCTGCGCGAGCTGCGTTGGGCGCGCGACCCCGAGTGGGCGCGCGGCGTGCTGCGGACGTTTCTCGCGCACCAGAAGCCCGACGGCTCGCTGCACGGCCGGATCTACGCCAATCATCTCGACGGCACCGACTTCTACCACGCCGACTGGGGCGGCGCGCTCCTGGCGCTCGACGCGGTGCACCCGAGCGACGCGTACCTGCGGGAGGTCCTTCCCCCGCTCGAGCGCTACGGCGAGTGGCTGCGGACCACGCGCGACCGCGAGGGATCGGGGCTCGTGGATGTGACGGACCAGTACGAGACCGGCCAGGAGTACATGTCGCGTTACCAGGCCGTCGACCCGGACGCCGACCGCTACGGCTGGGAGAACCGGATCCGCCTCAAGGGCGTGGACGCGAGCGTATATGCGTACAACCTCTTCCGCGCGCTGGCCGAGCTCGCGCCCCGCGGGGGCCTCGACGGGGAGCGATGGCGCAAGTGCGCCGAGCAGACGGGCGCCGCGATCCGCAAGAAGATGTGGGACGGGAAGAGCGGGATGTTCAGCGACGTGAACCCGGCCACCGGCAGGCGTACCGGCGTGCGCGCGGCGGTGTCGTTCTTCCCGTACTTCACCGACCTCGTGACGGGCGACCACGTGTCGGGGTTCGTGCAGAACCTCTTCGACCCGCGCCAGTTCTGGAAGCCGTTCCCGGTGCCGTCGTCGAGCGGCACCGATCCGCTCTACGATGCCGACGCGGCGTGGCGAGGCAAGCGGCACAACTGCCCGTGGAACGGCCGCGTCTGGCCGATGACGAACAGCCACATCGCCGAAGCGATCGCGGCGGTGGCGGCGCGGCACCTGCCCGCGCTCCGCGCGCACCTGGCCGAGTTCCTCACCAAGTACGTGCGGATGATGTTCTGGAACGGCGACACCTCCCGCCCCAACAGCTTCGAGCACTACCATCCCGTCACCGGGCGGCCCTCGGCCTACCGGGGGATCGACGACTACCAGCACTCCTGGGTAAACGACCTCATCGTCCAGTACGTGATCGGGCTGCGACCTTTGGGCGAGGGACGTTTCGTGGTGGACCCGATGCCGCTGGCGCTGGACGGCTTCGAGGCGCACGGCTTGCCGATGCAGGGCGCCGCCGTGGATGTGGTGCGGGAGGGTGACCATGTCGTGGTGAGCGTGAACGGCAGCGAGGCCGCGCGCGGGCGCATGGACGAGCCGATCGAGGTGCGGCTGTGAGCCTGCGCGTGGCGTTCGTGGCACGCGTCGGCCTGATGGAGGAGGACGCCGCCTGGAAGTGGCTGAGTC
Organism: Gemmatimonadales bacterium; assembly: GCA_030697825.1. NCBI lineage: Bacteria > Pseudomonadati > Gemmatimonadota > Gemmatimonadia > Gemmatimonadales > Gemmatimonadales bacterium. Next base: position 2,597 of record JAUYOW010000019.1, read on the forward strand.
GCCAGGACGGCATCGCGGCGCGCCGCTTCGAACCGGGCGACCTCGCCGCTGCCGTGGGGGAGGCCGACGTCGTCTGGTTTCACGCCTCGGGGCCGCTGGTGGATCTCGCGCTCGAGCCGCTGCACCCGCTAGTCGCGGCGGGGCACGGCCTCCTCCTCACTCTGCGCGCCGCCGACCTCGTCGGGCCGCTCGGCATCGAGTCCGCGCCGCCCAACGACGTGGGGGAGGCCCGTTGGGACGACGACGCGGATCCCTGGTACCAAGGGACGTTCCGCGCCATGCCCGCGTACCCGCACATCCGCGGCATGGCGACGTACGGCCCGCACCCGCTCGTCGCGGGCCTGCACAACGGGACGTACACCTGGGCGCCCCGCGCGGGAGAGCCGTTCACGTGGGCCTGCTACGCCGGCGGCGTGCGTCCGGCCGAAGGGCGCGTGGTGGGCGTCGAGCGGGCGTACGGCGTCCAGAACGCGGAACGGACGGTGGCCTGGGAATACCCGATGGGCCGCGGTCATGTCGTGTGCGTCGGCGCGTTCGTCCACTTCGCGGCGCCGGACGCGCTGCTGCATCCTCAGCTCGAGCGACTGACGCGCAACGCCCTTGCCGCGACGACCGCGGAAGCGGCCGAGCGAACGTACTGGCCGGCCCCCGGCACTGGGTCGGCGCCGTCCGAAGCGCTGGTGCTCCCGGAGCCGCTCGATCTCGATGGGGCGCTGCCCGATCCGGCGAACGACCCGATCACGCTCGCGAGCGCGGTCGAGACGGACGAGCAATTCGACCTGGCCGGCCGGCGCGCGCTCCTGGTCGGGAAGGACCGCCAGGGAATCCGCGAGGTCTGGGTCCACCCGCACCGGGCGGTGGCGTCGTGGGACGTGGCGGCGGAAGGGGAACCGGCGCTGGGAACGCGGATCACCGTGACGCCCGACGTGGCCGTCCGCACCCTGGAAACCGGCCGCCGCCGGATCGCCGAGACGTCGTTCGTCGCGCTCGAGCACGCGCTGTGCCTCGTCGAATACCGCGCGGCGCGCAAGGGCAGGGAGTCCGTGGCCCGCGCTCCGGCATCGGTGGAGGTGACGCTGCATGCCGACCTGCGCCGCATGTGGCCCTATCCGGCGGGATGCGGCGGCAACCTCCGGTTCCGGCGCGGCGCTCAGGGACTCGTAGCCGTCGTCGAGTCGGAGAGCGACGACGGCGTGGTCGCCGTGTTCACGAACGTGCCGTCGGTCATCACGATGAAGGCACTCCACGTCGAGGGCGTCCCCGTCGTCGAGTGTGCCGTCTCAGCGCCGCTGGGCATCCCGTTCCGCCTCGCCATCGTCGGCGGCGCGACCCGTGACGATCTCGAGCGGACCCTGCGCGCGGTCCGGCGGCTCGGCGTCACCGGGCTGGTCCGCCAGCGGACCCAGCGCGCGGCTACGCTGCGCGAGGCGCGCCTCGCGGTCCGCGGAGAGGACGAAGGTCTCGGGCGCGCGGTCGAGTGGGCGAAGCGCCGCCTGGACGCGTTCGTGGTGGACGCGCCCGGCGTGGGACGCTCGCTGGTCGCCGGGTACGCGCCATCCAGCCCGGGGTGGGGCGGTGGCCGGCCCGGCTGCGCCTGGTTCTTCGGACGTGACGCCTGCTGGTCCGCCTTCGCGCTGCTGGCCGCGGGCGAACACTCGGTGGTACGGCAGGTCATCCGCTTCCTGGGCGACCGCCAGGACGTGACCGGGAAGGTGCTGCACGAGGCGAGCACGTCCGGCCAGTTCCACTACGACGCCGCGGACGCGACGCCGCTCTACCTGTTGCTGGCCGGGCGATACCTGGCGTGGACCGGCGACGTCGAGTTCGTGGCGTCGATATGGCCGCGCGTCGAGCACGCCTTCGCCTTCTGCCTGTCGACGGACACCGACGGGGACGGACTGATCGAGAACTCCCGCGTCGGGCACGGGTGGGTCGAGTCGGGTCCCCTGGCAGGGGCACAGGTCACGCTGTACCTGGCCGCGATCTGGCGGGCGGCGCTCGAGGAGCTCGCCCGCGCCGCTGAGGTGCTCGGCAAAGCACGCTTCGCCGCCGACTGCTGGACGCGGGCCGCGCGGGCGGGCGCCACGATCGAGCAGCAGTTCTACCGCGAGGATCGGGGGATCTACGCGCTCGACAAGCAGCGCGACGCGACGATGCTCTGGACCCAGACGGCGTTGATGAGCGTGCCCATCCTGCTCGGCGCGGCGAACCCGGTCCGCGCCAAGCGCTTCCTCGACCAGCTGGCCGGCGAGCACTACTCCGCCCGATGGGGCGTGCGCCTGCTCCCCTCCAACGACCCGCACTTCAATCCCGCCGGCTACCAGTCAGGCACCGTCTGGCCGCTGTTCACCGGCTGGGCGGCGCACGCGGAGTATCGAGCCGGGCGCGGCGAGTCCGCGTTCCGCCACCTGGCCGCCAACGTGCGGCACGCCTCAGCTCGACAGGGTGGCGCCTTCGACGAGGCGATGCACGGGCTCGAGGAGCGGGCAGCCGGAGTCTGCCCCGACCGAGCCTGCTCCGCCGCGATGGTCATCGCGCCGCTGGTCGAGGGACTGCTCGGCGTCGTACCTGACGCCCCGCACCGACGGCTGGCGATCGCACCGCAACTCCCCGACGTCCTGGACCGGCTCGAAGTCCTAGGCCTCCGCTGCGGCGAGACCGTCTACGACCTGAAGCTGCGGAAGCGGGGGGGCCTGCTCGACGTGGCGGCCCGCCGCACCCACGGTCCACCGCTCTGGCTCACCGTTGCCCCGTGCTGCCCCGGACCGCCGTCCCGCGTGGAGGTGGATGGTGAAGAGGTGACGCCGGAAGTCACGGCGTGGGGGAGCGGGGTGCGGAGTGCCGTGGCGTTCGAAGCAAGCGGGGAGCATGAGGTGAGATTCGTGCTCGAGTAGGTGATGGCGTACCTCCATCACGTCACTCTCCTCCCTCACCTCCATCTCGTCACATCACCGCCTTTCCGCCACCATCCTCCTCACCGTCTCCAACGTCCGATCGACTTCCTCGGGCGAATTGTAGATGTGACAGCACTGCCTGACTCCCCACGGGCTGCCCATCGACCGGCACCGCACCTTGGCCCGCGCCCACAGCTGATCCATCAAGTCCGGCGCCTGGTAGCCGGCGAGGCTCCAGACGGTAGTGGCTGATACCAGCTCCGGATGCTGCGGCGAGTTGATGGTCACCTGCGGGATCTGGCGGAGCTCCGCGCGCAGGCGCTCGGCGAGCCCGAGGACGCGCCGCTCGACGCGCGCCGGACCGATGCGGTTGTGGAAATCGATCGCCGCCTCGTAGCCCTTGAGGACCGAGAGGTTGCCGGTGCCTACCTGCATCAGGCGGTACGCCCCATCGCGATAGTTGTCCCATTGGCCCGAGGCGATCGTCGCCCAAAGGTGGGGGAGGCGCTCGCGGCTCACGTACAGGAACCCGCATCCCTGCGGCGCCAGCAGCCACTTGTGCGGCGACGAGAAGTACGCGTCGCACCCCATCTCGTGCAGGTTGAGCTGGAGGTGCCCGCAGCACTGGGCGCCGTCCACCACCGAGATGATCCCGCGCTCGCGCGCGATACGGCACAGCTCGTTCACGGGGAAGCGGATCGCCAGCGCGGACGTGAGGTGAGGGATCGCCCACACCTTCGTCTGAGGGGTCGTCGCGTTCAGGTACAGTTCGATGAGCTGCTGCGGGTTCTGCGGCGGGACCGGGACCGTCACCTTCTTCACGTAGATGCCGTGCCGTTTCGCCTTGAGCTGCCACGGCGACTCGCAGCCCACGTGCTCCTGGTTGGTGAGGATGACCTCGTCGCCGGCGTGGAGGTCCAGGCCGCCCGCGACGTAGCTGGCGCCGAAGGTCGCGTTCTGGGTGAGCGCGATCTCCTCGGCGGACGCGCCGACCAGCGTCGCGATCTTCTCTCTCAGCTCCAGCTCGGGACGGTACCCCGCGAAATAGTCGGGGTGTTCGGCCCGGTAGTCCCAGTGCGCGATGGTCGCATCCACCTGGGTCATGTGATTCATGACGGTGTCGATCACTACGCGCGGTGAGCTTCCGATCGTCCCCGTGTTGAAAAAGGCTTCGTCGGCGGGGATCAGGAACTCGCGGCGGAGCGTGCGCCAGTAGCCCTCATCGTCCTGGAGGACCTCGGGTGGCCAGCCTCCGCGCCGGGCGCTGGGCGTGGCGTCCGCGTTGCCGCGCCGGGCGGCGAGTACGCTGGCGACGGCGGAACCGAGGAACGAGCGGCGGTCGAGCATGGGGCTGGGCCTCGCGGTGGGGGGCACCGCGAATATATTCCGCGCGGATGCGAATCGCACCTCTGCTCGTACTGGCGCTCGGGCTGACCGGCTGCCGCAAGCTGGTGAGGGTCGAGCGCGCGGATTCCGGACGCCCCCGTGCCGACTCGCTGGCGGCGGTGGAGCGCGACTCGGCCGCGACGACCGAAGTGCGGGCGGCGCTGCGGACCTATTACGCGCGCTTCACGTCGCGTGACTGGCTGATGTTCAGCCAGAGCTTCTGGCGCGGTGCCATCATCACGACCAACTGGACGCCGCCGGGAGAGCCGGCCGAGCGCGTGTACACGCTGACCGTGGATGAGTTCGTGCGGCGGACGCCGGAAGGCCCCGACCAGCTGGCGGTCTTCTCCGAGGACATGGTGGACGCGACGATCGCCAGCTACGGTCCGCTCGCCGAAGCCTGGGTGGTCTACCGCGCGCGGTTCGGCGCGACGCGCGATTCGGTCGAGACCCGCTACGGCGTGGATGCGTTCCACCTCATGAAGCACGACGGCGAATGGCGGATAACGAGCCTCACCTTCACTGGCGAGGTCCCGGGGCGGCCGCTGGTCGTGCAGCGGCCCTGAGCCCGCGCCCGCTCACCATGGTGGTCCACGGCGCCTTTGCGGCCGCCGAGGACTGGTGGCGTCCGCCGGCGCAGGCGTCGCCGCCCACCTTCGCACTGCAACTCGAGGAGCCGCTCGCCCGCCGCGGGCTCGCAGGGACGGTCTGGCAGCCCGCGCTGGAGGCCGGCCTCTCGGTGGACCACTTCGCCTGGTCCGGTGACAACACCCACGCGGCGCGGCGGGATGGGTCCGCCAAACTCGCCGAGTCGCTGACGGAGCTGGCCCGCCGCTCCGGAGCCACCGCTCTGGCGCCGCTGGTGGTGAACGCGGTGGGACACTCGCATGGCGGCAACGTCGTCCTGGAAACGGTGCGGCGGCTGCGGGGCGCGCCGAACATCCGTTTCCGGCAGGTCGTGCTCCTCGGCACGCCGCTCATCGAATGCCGGCCGGCACTCCGGCCCTTCCGCTTCGCGCTCGCCTTCGCGTTCCTCGCCGCGGAGCTCGGTCTCACCACCGTCATCCTCGCGCGGCTGTTCCTGCCCGGGTTCCCGCGGCTCGTCTGCCCGCTGCTCGGCACCTGCGCGGTGGAGCACGTCGGCGCCGTCGTCGACTGGCCGTGGCTGGTCGCCGCACTCGTCGCCATCCTCTTCGGAGCCCGCTGGATCTTCGCGTTGGTGGCGGTGCTCGGCGACGCGCTATGGTGGCTGGCCGCCTGGCCGGTCCTGGCGCTGCGGGGCCGGGGAGCGGGACAGGCATACGGCCCTGGGCCGGAGGAGCTTGGCACGGCGCTGGCCGGCCGGAAGGTGCTGCTGGTGACGAGCCACCAGGACGAGGCCGACCTCTTGTTCCACGCGTCGGCGGCTCCGCAGCGGGTCTATGAGGAATGGGTCGCCGAGTCCTTCGGTCCGTGGGGACGCGCTGTCGAGTGGCTGGTAGTGCGGCAGGTGGTCGTTGGGGTGCTGCTTCGGCTGGTCGAGACGGTGATGGAGCGGGTCGCGTTCGGCTTCCCGTGGCTGCGAGTGCTCTTCCTCGACCACGAGATGGCGGAACTCGAAACCAGCCGCGCGTACCCGCAAGGTCTGATCGAGCGCGCCGACTTCACGGACGAGATGATGGAAGCGCACCGCATCAACGCGGCCCGCAGGGGCCTGCCGGCCCATCCGGCTGAGGCGGCCGGGCTCAAGGGGAAGGCGCGTCGCGTGGCGTCGTTGCGCCACAGTCTCGGTCTCGGCCTCAAAGAGACCTTCCTGCAGATCAACCCGAAGCACAGCGACTACTACCGCACTCCTTCCATCATCGAGCGCGTGGCGGACGCCATCGCCGCCCCGTCCGCTACGGCTGCCTGAGCCGCGCCTCGATCTTCGCCATCAGTTCCGCCGGCGCCCTCACGCGGCGGAGCTTTAGGCGGATCTCCTCCAGCAACCGAGCCTCAACGCCGAATTCGCCCGCGCAAACGACGCACCTCTCCAGGTGCTGCGCGACCTCGGCGAGCTCCGCCGGGGTCAGCTCGCGGTCCAAGTAGTCGTCCAGCCGCGCGAAGGTCTGCTCGCAGTTGAGCCGGTTGACGTTCATCCGGCTCCTCCTTCCGCCGCCGAGGCCGCCGCCACCAGGCCGTGGTCCTCCGCGAGCCGCCAGAGCCGCTTCTGGAGCAGCGCCCGTCCGCGGTGCAGCCGCGAGCGGACCGTGCCGATGGGCACGTCGATCACGTCGGCGATCTCCTGGTACGCGAAGTCCTGGAGGAAATAGAGCGAGCACGCGACGCGGTACTCCTCCGGAACGACATGATCGCTTCCTCCATCTGTTCGACCTCCAGCTTGCCGAGTACCGCGCCGGCCAGGTCGCCGCCCCGAAGCCCCCCGCCGCCCGGCTCCTCGCCCGACACGACCTCGTGCGCTCGGCGCTGGATGTAGGCGCTGGGCACCTCGTCGAGTGACACCAAGTCCGGCTCGTGCTTGCGTCTGCGGTACCCGGTGAAGAACGCGTTGGTGAGGATACGGAAGAACCACGCGCGGAAGTTCGTGCCCGGCCGAAAGCCCTTGAACCCGCGGAAGGCGAGCAGCGCCGCCTCCTGCACCAGGTCCTCCGCGTCGGCGCGGTCCCGGGTCAGGTGGAGCGCCACGCCGTACCCCCGGTCCAGGAGCGGCGCGAGGAGTGACTCGAACTGGGCGGTGGACGCCACGGGAGCATCATCAGCCCCCCGCCGGAAAAGCGCAAGAAAATCAGTCTGAAGCGGCGAAGTCAGGTGCCGGCGAGCACGCGCCGGGTGACGCGCGTGATGCGCAGCGTGGCGAGCACCGTCGCCCCGATGCCGAGGCCAAGGACCGCGTAGTACGGCCACCCGTGCGCCAGCCGCACGCCGCCCGCTACCGCCGCCACGTCGCCGGCGATGGCGCCCGAGGAGACGAGGAGGAACGTGCCGGGGATCATGCCGAGCATCGCCACCAGGTACCCGCCCAACGAGACCCGGGAGAGGCCGAGCGCGTAGTTGAGAAGGTTGTAGGGGAAGATGGGCGAGAGGCGGAGCAGGATGACGAGCTTCCAGCCCTGGCGCGAGAGAGCGTCGTCCAACGCCGAGAAAGTCGCGTGCCGCTCCAGGTACCGCTCGACCGCGCCGCGCGCCGCGTGCCGCGCCACCAGGAACGAGGCGGTGGCGCCGAGCGTAGCCGCCACCCACGCGACCAGGACCCCTTTCGCGGCGCCGAACACCGCGCCCGCGGCGAGCATCATCAACGACGCGGGCGCCAGCGCCACGCAGGCGGCGGTGTACGTCGCCACGAACACCGCGGCGCCCCAGGGACCGAACCCGTTCACCCACTCGGCGAAGCCGGGCAGGTAGCGGCCGAGATACCGGCCGGCGACGACCAGCGCCAGGAACGCGACGATCAACAGCGCACTGCGCTTCTTCACCTGTCCCGCCTCTCCGGAGATCCGTTGCGTCGCGTCGCACGATGGGAAGAACGATGCCCTGGGCCGCGCGGTTCCCTTCGAAGTGCGCGTCCCGCCCCCGGGAATCTCGCCACGGCGTTCGATGGCCGCACCCCCGCCGTCGACGACCTCACGGATCCTGTCGCTGCCGGCGACCACGCCCTCATGGTATGCTTTGTGGTCAACAGTCGTGCTTGGCGACATCCAGCGCACCGGACTCAAATGACCCGACTCTCCGTCATCGCCTGCCTCCTCCCTTCCGCGCTCGCCGCGCAGCAGCGCGGCTTCACCGTCGGCGTGACCGGCTTCACTGGCGGCAACTGGCAGCCCTCCGGCGTCGAGGTCGGCAGGCTGCGAGCGGTAGGAGCGGGTCCCGGGCAGTCGGTCGCGCTCATGCTGCGGCTGGGCAGCTTCGTGCAGGACCAGGCGGTGCTCATCGGTGGGACGACCGGGTTCTTCGTATCGGTGGTGGGCGCCTATCGGCGGCCGCTCCTCACCATCGCGGCGATGGGCTCCGAGCGTGACCTGTCGTACGCCCGTCTGGCCGGCGTCCTGGAGTTGGGTGTCGCCAAGGATTTCAATTCGCCGCTCCCGCAAGGGAATGTCCGCGGGACCGGCGCGGCGCTGGTGGGCTTCTCCTTCGGCGGATCGGGCCGGATCGACGAGAACTTCGCGATCCTCGGCGGGCCGGCCTGGTTCGTCGGCGACGCGTCGAGCATGCACGCGCAGTTCACCATGCGCTTCCAGTCGCCGCTGGGGCGCGGTCGGCGTCGCGGGCCGCCTTAAGGCCCCTGATCGGCGGACCCGCCGGCCGCCGCCGGTTCTTGCTGTTGCCTCCACGGGGCTCTAGTTTCGAATTCGATGGCCCATCCCAATCCCGATCGGTCTCCCGACGCGTCGGTCCCGACCCATCCGGGCCTCAGGCTCCTCGCGGAAGTGACGTCCGTCGTCGCGGCCGGCGTGGTCTCCGAGGCGGCCCTGGCCTCGATCGTCGGGGTGCTGCGGCGCGGTCTAGGCGCGCTGCTGTGCCGGGTCTGGGTGCGCTCCGAGGATGGTTCGTCGTTCCGCGCGGTCACCGGCGCGGGTGACCAGCCGGGCGAGGAGGAGTCGAAGCAGATCTCGGCCACCATCGGCTCCGGCGCCGCGGCGCCGAACGACTCCTGGGATGCCATCGACCTCAGGATGCCGCTCGCGCACCAGGGCGAGCGGCTCGGCCTGATCGAGGTGCGGGTACCGCGCGACGGCCGCGAGGGCATGGCGCGCGACGTCCTCAGCGTCGTCGCGAACGTGCTGGGGCCGCTGCTCGCGTCCAAGGAGCTGTCACAGGACCTCGCCTTCGAAGTGGCGCGACGCGCCCGCGAGATCGAAGAGCAGCGCCGCTTCACCGCCAAGGTGATCGACTCGCTCCCCGTGGGCCTCTACGTGATCGACCGCGACTACCGCATTCAGGCGTGGAACCGCAAGCGTGAGACCGGCACCCAAGGCGTTCCGCGCGACGTGGCCATCGGCCGACCCATCTTCGAAGTGCTGCACCGCCAGCCGCGCGACATGCTGCGCCGGGAGTTCGACGAGGTGTTCACCTCCGGCCGGGTCCAGGTCTACGAGTCCGCCGGCGGCGAGGGACGGCACTACCGCATCACCAAGATCCCGATGCGCCTCAACGACGACGACATCACGCACCTCATCACCATCGGCGAGGACGTGACGGAGTGGAAGGAGGTCCAGGGGCAGATCGCGCAGTCGGAGAAGCTGGCCGCCGTGGGCCAGCTCGCCGCGGGCGTCATGCACGAGATCAACAACCCGCTCGCCACCATCGGCGCGTGCGTGGAGGCGGTCGCCGCGCGCGCGGAGGACGGGCCGCCCGAGGTCGCGGCCGGCATCGACGAGTACCTCAAGATCATGGACAGCGAGGTCCAGCGCTGCAAGCGCATCGTCTCCGAGCTGCTGGACCTGTCGCGCCCCAAGGCCGGCGTGAAGATCAAGCAGGAGGTGAACCGGATCGTCGAGGATACGATGCTCCTGCTCAAGCACCACGACCGGTTCAAGCGGCTCGAGCTGAAGCGCGAGCTGGCGGCGAACCTGCCGCCGGTCAACGCCAGCGCCGACCAGCTGATCCAGGTCTTCATGGCGCTGATGATCAACGCCGCCGACGCCATGGAGACGCGGGGTACGCTCACCGTGAGGACCGAGCGCAACCCGGAGCGCGCCGACGAAGTGGTGGTCTCGTTCTCGGACACCGGTGCGGGCATCCCGCGCGGCGACCTCCAGAAGATCTTCGAGCCTTTCTACACCACCAAGCCGCTGGGCCGCGGCACCGGCCTCGGCCTCTCCATCTGCTACGGCATCGTCGCCGACCACCGCGGGCGAATCGAGGTTGATTCGACCATCGGGCGCGGCTCGACCTTCAAGGTGTTCCTCCCCGTCGGGTGAAGATCCTCGTAATCGAGGACGACCGCACGGTAGGCCAGTACGTCGCGCGCGGCCTCGAAGAGAACCTCTACACGGTCGAGTTGGTGGCCGACGGGAAGACCGGGCTCGACACGGCGGCCGCCGGCCAATGGGACCTCATCGTCCTGGACCTGCGCCTGCCGGGGATGGCGGGACTCGACGTGCTCCGGACGCTGCGGGACCGCGGGATAGCCACGCCGATCCTCGTCCTCACCGCGCAGGACTCCGTCGAGTTCAAGGTGGACGCGCTGCGCAACGGCGCCGACGACTACGTCACCAAGCCGTTCGCGATGGAGGAGCTGCTGGCCCGCGTCGAGGCGATCAGCCGCAGGCCCAAGAGCCTCTCGCCCCCGGTGCTCCAGATCGCCGACCTCCGGATCGACACCGGGAGCCGCCAGGTCACCCGCGCCGGCGCGGAGATCGAGCTCACGCCCAAGGAGTACTCCGTCCTCCTCTACCTGGCTCGCCACGCGGGGCGGGTGATGAGCCGCACCCTCATCACCGAGTACGTCTGGGACTACCACTTCGACCCCGGAACCAACATCGTGGACGTGGTCATCAATCGCCTTCGGAAGAAGATCGACCAGGGCCGGGAACCGAAGCTCATCCACACCATGCGCGGCGTGGGGTACGTGGTGAAGGCCTGAGGTGCGGAGCATCCGGGCTACCCTGACCCTCTGGTACACGGTCGCCCTCGCGGCGACCGTGCTCACCTTCGGCGTCACCATCACCATCCTCGAGCGCCGCTCCAACTTCGACGAGCTCGACCGTCGCCTCACCGCCGTAGCGGACGTGGAAGGCGGCATCCTGGCGGCCGAGCAGCGGGCCGGCGGCGCGCTGATCGAGGAGTCCAGCGACCCGTACGTCGCGCAGCTGCGCCTCGACGCCCAGGAGCGGCTGGACCCCATCCCGGGCTGGGTCATCGTGGTGGACTCGGCCGCGCGCGGGGTCTACGGCTCCGCCGAAGTGCGCCGCTTCACGCCCGCGGCCTCGGACGTCCTGCGGCGGCGCGTGTTCCGGGTGGTCGATCGACACGAGACGTTCACAGTGGACCTCGACCGCACCCGCTTCAGGTTCGTGGCACGGCGCGTAACGGAGGCGGGGCCGGCCATAGTCGCGGTCGCCGTGGGTGAGCCGACCCGCGACCTCGACATCGCGCCGCGGCGGCTCCTCACCTCCATGCTCCTCGTAGCACCGCTGATCCTCGTCTTCGCCGCCGGTATCGGCTACCTCCTCTCGGTGCGCGCACTCAGGCCGGTGGCCCGCATCATCGACGAGCTCGAGGCGATCACCGACGGCCGCAGCCTCCACCGGCGGCTCCCCGCGCCGCTATCCCAGGTGGACGAGCTGGGGCGACTGGCCTCTTCGCTCAACTCCCTCCTCGGTCGCCTCGAGGCGAGCTTCGGGGCGATGCGCCGGTTCGTCGCCGATGCGAGCCACGAGCTGAAGACCCCGCTCACCGTGATGCGGGCCGGCGTCGAGCGTGCCCTGACCGATCCGGCCACCGCGCCCGAAGCCATGGTCCAGCTCGAGGAAACGCTCCAGGAAGTGCGCCGGATGACGGAGCTCGTGGACGCCCTCCTGACGCTGGCCCGCGTGGACGAGGGGCGGATGGAGTTGCACCGGGAGACCGTGGACCTGGGGGACCTGCTCGGGGAGGTCCACGAGACCGCCCAGCTGCTGGGCGAGGCAGCCGGCGTCGCCGCGATCCTGGAGGTCCCGCCCGAGCCTGTCACCGTGGACGCCGACCGCGACCGCATCAGGCAGCTGGCGATGAACCTCGCCATCAACGCGGTCAAGTACACGCCCGCCGGGGGCCAGGTCTGGCTCACCTTGACGGCGGCGCCGAAGTCGGCGAGCATATCCGTTCGCGACACCGGGATCGGGATAGCCCCGGGGGACGTCGGCCGGGTGTTCGATCGATTCTGGCGGGCCGATCCGGCGCGTTCGCGCACCGGCGAGCGACCCGGCATCGGCTTGGGACTTTCCATCTCCAAGTGGATCGCGGAGGCGCACGGCGGCTCGATCGCCGTGACCAGCAGGCCGGGAAGGGGCAGCACCTTCACGGTCACCCTGCCGCTGGCTTCCGGGAGCATCGCGGCTGTCACGGAATCGTAATCTGGCGCTCATCCCGAAGTTAGAGGCGCCGTGTATCTTCTTGGTGTCAGCGAGATCCGGTTGATGTCAGCTTGATCCGGAGGCGAAGGTGTTCGAGCACCTGATCGAGTCGAATCCGAAGCGATCAGCCAGGGCCGGGTTGGGCAACGGTTTCCTGTCTTTGGTCGTGCACGGCGGTCTCATCTACGGCGGCATCATCGCGACGGCGCACGCCGGCGCGGCCATCGAGGAGCGCATCCACCAGATCGCGGTCACGATGCAGGCGCCCGAACAACCCAAGAACGAGCCGCCGCCGCCCGAGCAGGTGGCCACGGTGAATCCGCCGCCCAAGGGCTTCCAGACGCTGTCGATCCCCGTGAACATCCCGGTGGATATCCCGCCTCCCACCCAGAGCAACTTCAACGCGGCCGACTTCTCGGGCGTGGGCGTAGAGGGCGGCATCCACCGCGGCGTCGAGGGCGGCACGGGCCCGGTCATAAGCGACCAGCCGTATCTCGAGGCGGTCGTCGAGGAGCGTCCGGACCGTGTGTCATCGCCGCCGGTGCGTTACCCGGAGATCCTGCGCCAGGCGGGCATCGAGGGGCGGGTTCTCGTGGAGGTCGTGATCGACACGCTGGGCCGCGCGGAGCGAGGCAGCATCCGTATCCTGTCTTCGACGCACCAGCTGTTCGACGCCCCGGCGCGCGAGGCGGTGGCCAACAGCGTTTACCGGCCGGGCCGGATCTCGGGGCGCGCCGTGCGCGTCCGGGTCCAGGTCCCGCTCAACTTCAGCATCACCCGTTAGGTACCGGTCGTTCACCCCGCCGCGCCGGGACGCGCGGCGAGCCATCACCCTCGGAGGGTAGCGTAATGTCGCTCTCGTTGCTGGACATGTGGAATCAGATGAGCTGGTTCCCCCGCGGAATCGTTTTCGTCATGGTCTTCATGTCCGTATGGTCGTTCCAGCTCGCGGTGGGCAAGTGGTGGGCGACCCGGAAGGCGCAGAAGGAGACGGCCAAGTTCGCGCCGGAGTTCTCCCGCTTCCTCCAGGAAGAGCAGATGGAGGGCGCGATCAGCCTGGCTGAGAAGTACAAGAAGAGCCACGTCGCGCGCACCCTGGCCGGCGCGCTCGACGAGATCAAGCCGCTCCTTCGGGACGGGCACCAGATCACGGCGGCCGACATCAACTCGGCCGAGCGGGCGATCGAGCGCAACACCATCATCCTGATCGCCGAGCTGAAGGGGGGCCTCGGAGTGCTGGCGACCATCGGCTCGACGGCGCCGTTCGTCGGCCTCCTGGGCACCACGCTGGGCATCGTGAATGCGTTCGTCGGCATGGCCTCGGGCGGCGGCTCGGGCGGCCTGGCGGCGGTCTCCGGCGGTATCGCCGAGGCGCTGATCACGACCGCCTTCGGCCTCATGGTCGCGATCCCGGCGGTGTGGCTCTACAACTACTTCCAGACCAAGATCGACTTCCTCACCGTGGAGATGGTGTACGCGGGCAAGGAGCTCGTGGACTACCTGATCAAGAGCGTCGGATCCGAGTTCGGGCGCTCCACGTTCACCAAGGACTTCCCGGCCCAGGTCGCCTCCGGCAGTGGCCATATCAACCAGTAGCAAGAGCAACGTCAACGCGGACATCAACGTCACGCCGATGGCGGACGTGATGTTGGTGCTGCTGATCATCTTCATGATCACGGCGCCGCTGATCGCGTCGGGGTTCTTGGCGCAGATGCCCGAAGGCATCAACCTCATCAAGGCCGAGGAAGACCCCGATGACGTCACGCTCGGCATGGACCGGGACGGGAACTACTTCCTCAATACCGCGCCCGTGAACAAGGCCGATGTGCAGGCGCGCCTGACCGCGCTGTACTCCGCCCGCACCAAGGACAAGATCCTCTACCTCAAGGCCGACGTGAACCTGACCATGGACAAGATCCAGGAGGCCATCTCGATGGCGCGGGCCGCCGGAGTCCGGGTGGTGGCGGCCGTGGCCGATCAGAGGCTGGGTACCGCGCCCACGGTTTCCGTAGAGCGTGAAGGGAGGAACTGACCCATGCAGATGGCCACCGGCGGCGGCGGCAACATGCAGTCGGACATCAACATCACGCCGCTCATCGACGTGCTGCTGGTCCTGCTCGTGATCTTCATGATCACCCAGCCGATGCTGCGGAAGGTGCTGGACATCCAGGTTCCGGTGGAGGAGCCCGCCACCTCCCAGCCGGTCAACACGAACACCATCGTCCTCGAGATCAGGGACGACGGCACGTACGCGATCAACACCCAGCCCGTCACTCACGACCAGCTGCTAGCCAAGTTTCACGAGATCTACGACGTGCGCAGCGAGAAGCTGCTGTTCCTGAAGGTGGGCCAGCAGCGGAAGTACCGGGACGTGATCGAGGCGATCGACATCGCCCGGGCCGCCGGGGTGAAGGTGTTCGGCCTCGCGCCCCCGGAAACCGCCGCGCCGGCAGGTTGAGGCCGGCCCGCCCGGAACAACCCTCGGCGGTCGGGCGTAGACACTAGCATGACCACCGAGCGCGCGGCGTCGCGGCAGATCCCGCTCGCCAACCCGATCGGCCGGCAGCTCCAGGGCCGCGGCACCGTTCGCGAATGGATCGTGTCGGCCGCTTTGCACGCGGCCATCGTGGCCGCCATCATCCTTGCGGGCACCACCTTCGAGGAAGTGCTGGGATCTCCCGGCGCCGGCAGCGGGCGGGGCGGCGGCGGAGGTGGTGGTGGCAACCGGGCGTTCGCCGTCTTCGCGCTTCCGGCTTCCGCGTCGGCGACCATTCCGCCGCCTCCTCCACTCGTCGTGCCGGACCAGCTCTCCCTCCAGGTGCCGGTCGTGAAGCCGCCCGACCCCGAGATCCGCCCGCCTACCGCGGCGGAACTCGCGGCCCAGGCCGTCACCGGCGCGGGGCCGGGCGAAGGGCCGGGGCAGGGCACCGGCACGGGGCCCGGCGCCGGCAGCGGCACCGGCGGCGGCATCGGCTCCGGGGTTGGCCCCGGCGTCGGGGCCGATTCCGGTGGCGCCGGCCGGATCTTCCCGCCGCAGCTACAAGGGATGATCCTCCCCCCGCAGCCGGTCCCCGGCGGACTCAAGGGCACCCGGGTGACCGCGCGCTTCGAGATCTCCGAGCGCGGCGAGGTCCTCAGCGTGGAGTTGGACCCGCCGATCCGCGACCGATCGTACCGCAACGAGCTCCTGGAACGGCTGCGGCACTACAATTTCACCCCCGCCTTCACCCTGGACGGCCGGCCCGTGCGGGCGGTCTACCCGATCCTGATCACGTTGTGATTCAGTTGGACGGTCGGTAGACTTCCCCGGCGGTTTCCGGGCCTACATTCCTTAACCTGCGTCCACCCGAGGCACATCTGAGTCTGTTCCGGCGCAAGTCGGTCGACCTCCTGGTTGAGGAGGCGACACATCGGAGCGGCCTCAAGCGCTCTCTGGGCAAGCTGGAGCTCACCCTGCTCGGCATCGGCGCCATCGTTGGCGCCGGTATTTTCTCGAGTGTGGGCACCGCCATCGCGGGCTCCGCCGACCGGCCCGGCGCGGGCCCGGCGCTGGTGATCTCCCTGCTCATCGTCACCCTCGTCTCGACCCTCGCCGCGATGGCGTACGCCGAGTTCGCCTCGATGATCCCGGCCGCGGGCAGCGCGTACACCTATGCGTACGCGACGCTGGGCGAGTTGATCGCGTGGATGATCGGCTGGGACCTGATCATCGAGTACGCCATCGGCAACGTGGCCGTGGCGATCAGCTGGGCCGGATACTTCGACACGCTGCTGCGTGGGTTCGGGGTACACTTGCCCGCCTGGCTGGTGACCGACTGGCGAACCGCGCATCAGGCGGCGGCGGAAGTGGCCGCGGCGGTCGATCCGGCGACGGTAAGCGCGGTGCGACGGTTCGCCGCCGAGGCGGTCCAGACGGCGCCGCACCTGTTCGGCCTGGCGCTGATCTTCAACCTCCCGGCCTTCGGCATCGTCGCCCTTCTGACCGTCCTGCTCGTCATCGGCATCAAGGAAAGCGCCAGCGCGAACAACGTGATGGTGTTCATCAAGATGGGTGTAGTCCTCGTGTTCCTCGCGGTCGGCGTGAGGTTCGTGAAGCCGGAGCACTGGGTGCCGTTCGCGCCTAACGGGTTTGAGGGCATCGCCGTCGGGGCCGCCATCATCTTCTTCGCGTACATCGGCTTCGACGCCGTGTCCACCGCCGCCGAGGAGACCAAGAACCCGCAAGAGGACATTCCCTTCGGCATCATGGCCTCGCTGGTCGTCTGTACGTTCCTGTACATCGCCATCGTCCTGGTGCTGACCGGAGTCATGCCGTGGAATCAGCTCGGCGTGCCCGACCCGCTGGCCGTCGCGCTCCAGGCCATCCACGCCGACTGGTTCGCCGGCGTCGTCGCCTTCGGCGCGGTCATCTCGATGACGTCCGTGCTGCTGGTCTTCCAGCTCGGCCAGCCTCGCATCTTCTTCTCGATGGCGCGCGACGGACTCCTGCCGCCCTGGGCCGCCAAGGTACACCCGCGCTTCAAGACGCCGCACGTGGCTACGATCATCACCGGGGTCCTGGTGGCCGTGCCGTCGCTGTTCTTCAACATCGACGAGATGGTGAGCCTGACCAACATCGGGACCTTCTTCGCCTTCCTTCTCGTGTCGGCCGGCATCATCGTGCTCCGCCGACGCGATCCCGGCCGGGAGCGGCCGTTCCGCATGCCGTTCGTGCCCGGGCTGCCGCTCCTGTGCATCGGCATCTGCGGCTACCTGATGCTCAAGTTGCCGGCGCAGACCTGGATCCTGTTCAGCGTCTGGCTGCTAATCGGCCTCGTCATCTACTTCGGTTACGGGCAGCGCCACAGCCGGCTCAACGTGCCCGCGGCCGCAGCACCGGCCGCCGCTGAGTGAAACTCCATACCAAGATCCTCCTCGGCCTCGTCCTGGGGGCCGCCGCGGGAATAGCGGCCAGCCTGGCCACCCACGGCGATGTGGCCCGCGCCGCGCAGCTCATCCAGGCCGACGTCTCGAGCGACTCGCTGCGCGCCGCCGTTCCCGGGGCGGCGATCCTCGTCGAGCAGGCCAACCAGTACGTCATGAACCCCGTGGGCCAGATCTTCCTGCGGATGCTGTTCATGACGGTGATCCCGCTCGTCTTCACCTCGCTGGCGCTCGGGGTCGCGGGCCTGGGCGACGTGCGGAAGGTCGGCAGGGTGGGGTCGAAGACGGTCTTCTACTTCCTGGCCACGACCGCTCTCGCGGCCACCGTCGGGCTCATCCTCGTCAACATCATCCGGCCGGGGGAAGGGCTCAGCGAGGCCGTCCGCATCGGCCTGATGGATACCTACCGCACCGAAGCCTCGCAGCGCATGGAGCAGGCGCAGGCCGCGGACTTCGGCATCCAGACGTTCGTCGCGATCGTGCCGCGCAACCCGGTGAAGGCCGCGGCCGACCTCGACATGCTCGGCATAATCTTCTTCTCGCTCGTGTTCGGCGCGGCGCTCACACTGCTGCCCAAGGAGAAGTCCGAGCCCGTCATCAGGTTCCTCGACGGGGTCGGAGGGGCGGTCGTAAAGATCATCGGCATGGCGATGAAGATCGCGCCGTACGGCGTCTTCGGGCTCATCTTCGTGGTGACCAGCCGTTTCGGCTTCGCCCTGCTCAAACCGCTGGGCTTGTTCGTCCTCACCGTGCTGGGCGGCCTCCTCTTCCATACCGTGGTCAACCTGTCGCTGATAGTGCGCGTCTTCGCGGGTCTCGCTCCGCTCACATTCTTCAATCGCTCCCGATCGGCGCTCATCACCGCGTTTTCCACCTCGTCATCGAACGCCACGCTGCCGACGACGCTGGCGGTGGCCGAGCAGGACTTGAAGGTCTCGCCGACGGTGGCGGGCTTTGTGGTGCCCTTGGGCGCGACGATGAACATGAACGGCACCGCGTTGTTCGAGGGCGTGGTGGTGCTGTTCCTCGCGCAGGTGATCGGGCTGCACCTCTCGATCGCCACCCAGGTGGTCGTGATCATCCTCGCGGTGCTTACCGCGGTGGGCGCGGCCGGCGTCCCCGGCGGCTCCATCCCGCTGCTCGTCATCGTCCTTCAGACCGTGGGCATCCCCGGCGAGTACATCGCCATCGTTATCGGCGTTGATCGGTTGCTGGACATGTGCCGCACTACCGTCAACGTCGTGGGAGACCTCGCCGCCACGTGCGTCATCGCGCGTTGGGAGGGAGGGTGGGACCCGAAGTCGGTGACGGCCGGCAGCGGCGCGGAGTCGGCTGCGGCGTAGACCACGCCGAATCCGCGGCGTGCTTCAGCACGCGCCCGTGCCGAGCGCGTCCTTCAGGACGCGGACGCTTCAGCTCGGTCGTTACAGCGCCCGCGCCAGCTGAACGGCGCCGAGCACCGGGTCCACGGGATCGGCCAGGATGTCGGCGTCCATAACCTCGGCGACGATTCGCGCCACGACGCGTTTGCGGTAGTCATCGCTTCGCACCAACAGGCTCCCGCCGAGCGCCACTCGGATGTCGCGCCCGCGCGGAAACCGGTCGGCGAGCGCCTTGACGTGACGGGCCAGGTCATCCGCGGCGGCGTCCACGAGCGCGCTGGCCACGGCGTCGCCGTCCCGGGCCGCGTCGAGCACGGCGGGCGCTAGCGCGGCGATCGCCGGCACGCCGGCGGCTGACGCCCACGCCACGAGCTCGGCGAGCGTCGGGGCGTGGGCGCGCTGCATGATCAGGTCGGTCAGCTGGGTTCGCCTGCCGCGGCCCTCGATTGCGAGCCCGACCGCCCGCAGTCCGCGCCTGCCGAGGTCGTATCCGGAGCCCTGATCGCCGAGGGCCGGGCCGAGCCCGCCGACGCGCGAGTGTGCGCCGTCCGGGTGGCACGCCCACGCGATCGAGCCGGTCCCCGCGATGAGCACGACGCCAGGTCCGTCGCTGAAGGCGGCTTCGAGCGCGATCGCGGCGTCGGTCAGGACCACGACGCGCGGGGCGAGGCCGGACTCCTCCAGCGCGGCCTGGAGCGCCAACCGCTCCTCTTCGCGCCCGACTCCCGCGGCGCCCACCACCAGAATATCGCCCTTGACCTGACGCTCGGCTTTTTCGAGCGCGTCGCGGCAGGTCTGCAGGATCGCGCTCGCGGCGGCGGCGGCGCCGCCTCGGCGCATGGCTCCGGGCCCGCCGTCGGCGCGCACGAAGATCGCGCCGGCGCCGTCGGCGACGGCCGCGGTAGTGTGGGAACCGCCCGCGTCCACGCCCAACAGGATCCTCACGTGCGGCTCGCGTCGTCCGGAAGCATCGACGCCGCCATGCCGATCGACACCGTCAGCGCCGTCCCCGCCGGCACATACCACGGCCACGCGAGCTTGCTCAGAGTCACCATCATCGGCGGGGCGCCGAGCAGCGCGGTGAGCTGCGCTGAGAAGACCACCACGCTCATGAGGAGCGCGCCGAGCACGATCGCGACGATAGCGTCACGCTCCCGCACCCGCGGCACTCGCGCCAGGATGAACGCGCCGAGTAGCGCGCCGTAGGTGAGCGACGCGATCGAGAGCGCGACGACCACCACCGGGGCGTCGCGCCGGGGGAAGAGCAGCGCGCCTCCCACCAGAACGACGGCCCAGGCGGCGGTGAAGAGCCGGCCCATGCGCAGGAGGTGCTGGTCGTCGCCCTGCCGCCGGGCCAGCGGCGCGTAGAAGTCGTGCGTCGTCGCGGACGCGAGGGAGTTGACCGAGCTGGCCACGGTGCTCATCGCGGCGGCGAGGATCCCCGCCACCGCGAGCCCCGCGATGCCGCCCGAGAGGTGCCGGGTGATGAAGTTCGGGAACACCTCGTCGCCCGCCATGCGCTCGCCGTCGGGGAACGCAGCCCAGAGCGCGGCGCCCACCAGCAGGAAGAGCGCGAACTGCGCGATCACCACGACGCCGCTCGCCACCAGAGCCAGGCGCGCGTCCCTCAGCGAGCGGGTGGCGAGCAGCCGTTGGACGATGAGGTGGTCGGTGCCGTGGGATGCCGCCGACAGCAGCGCGCCGCCCACGACGGCGGTGAGGAATGAGAATGGGGCGCTGAAAGAGACGTGCATGTCGAGTACGCGGAGCTTGCCGACAGCGTCCGCGGCACGGAGCGCATCGGGCGCCATCGCGAGGGCGGCGTAGAGCGCTGCCGCGCCCGCGAGCATGTAGACGACCCACTGCACGACGTCCACCCAGACCACGGCCCGGAGGCCGCCGGTGTAGGTGTAGAGCAGCGTCGCCGCGCCGAGAGCGATGATGGAGGCGGGATACGACCAGCCGGTGATGACGGCGAGGGGGATGGCGGTGGCGAAGACGCGCACGCTGTCGCCGAGGGCGCGGGTCAGCATGAAGACGGCGGACGTGGTCCGGCGCGCTCCGTCACCCCAGCGGGTGCCGAGCACCTGGTAAGCGGTCTGGATCTCTCCGGCGAAGTAGCCCGGCAGCAGCAGCCACGCCACGAAGATCCGGCCGATCAGGTAGCCGAAGGCGATCTGGAGGAACGTGAGGTCGCCCTTGAAGGCGATTCCGGGGACCGAGATGACCGTGAGCGCGCTGGTCTCGGTTGCGACGATGGAGAGGAGGATCGCCCACCACGGCAGGCCGTGCTTGCCGAGGAAGTAGTCGGACGCGCCCTGCTGCCTCCGGCCGAGCCACATGCCGAGGGCGACGACGCCCAGCATGTAGGCCGCGGCTACGATCCAGTCGCGTTGTCCCATGGCCCGCCAAAGAAAAGGGCCCGGAGTGGTTTTCTCCAGGCCCGTGCCGTCCACCGGCGCCGCGGCCTACACCGTGAAGCTGGTCCCGCACCCGCAGCCGCCCGTCGCGTTCGGGTTGCTGAACGCGAAGCCGCTGTTCTGCATGGTCGTGACGTAGTCCACTTCCACGCCGTTCAGGTACTGCGCGCTGAAGCCGTCAACGAAGACGCGCACGCCGCCCAGGTCGAGGACCACGTCGTCGTCCAGCGCTGCGTCGTCGATGCTCATCTCGTACTTGAACCCGGAGCAGCCGCCCGGCAACACGCCCACCCGGAGGCCGCCGGTCTCCGCCGGAACATCCTCGGCCGCGATGAACTCTCTCACCTTCGCCAGCGCCGCCGGCGTGAGGTGAAGGGTGATGGCCTGCTCGTTGGTCGTCGCCATGTGCTCCTCCGCGAACGTCACGGCTGAAACCTAGGCACGGCGTCGAGCCGGGTCAACGTCGCGGCCGAATCAGGTGGGCCGGCGCGGTTCCTTTGGCAGTTGCGCCCACACGTCGTTCAAGACGATCTCCAGCTCCGGTGCGTCGGGCGTCACGCGCCACCGCAGCACGTCCGTCACCG
>JAUYOW010000020.1 GCA_030697825.1 Gemmatimonadales bacterium
TGGCGTCCGAGGCGGTGCCGGCGGGCTCCAGGACCCGCGCCTGGAGGCCCAGCGAGTCCACGACCCGGCCGATCACTGCTCGGCTCGAAAGGACCTCGATCTCGGTCTCGATCTGGGAGCGGAGCGAGGTGGACAGCGAGGCGGGCAGGAGATCGGCGGGCAGTCCCATCCGGGAGACCAGTGAGCCCCCGGCCTCCTGGGCGCTCTTCAGCAAGACGGTGGCGGTGCCCTCGAACTGCCGCCGAACCACGAGAAGGGCAGCCACGGCCGCGAGCAGCCCGACGGCCACCCCGGCGGCGATGTGGCGCCAGCCGGTCCGAAGCGCGCTCGCCACCTCGCCGAGGTCTATGCTGTCGGAATGCTCGTTCATGGCGGCCGCTCGTCGGCGCTGCGGCTACTTCTTGAACACGGTGATGAGGATCGAGGCGACGACGCCGACCGTGCTCGCAGCGGCCAGTAGGTTGCGCGACAGCCAGCTGGTACGGCCCACGACGATCTGGTCACCCGACATGAGGTCTGACGCGAGCGGGCCGCCGCGCTCCCAATTGCCGACCTTGAGCGCCGTCCGCCCGCGCACGATCACCACATTGTTGATGTTCGCGATCTCGGTCAGCCCTCCGGCCAGGGCGATCACGTCACGGAGCGTCATGGTGACGTCCACCCAGTAGAGTTTCGGCTCCTTGACCTCCCCGTGCACCCCCACGCGGCGCAGGACCGTGACCTCGATCGACGGGTTGCGGAGGAACTCCGCATAGCGAAAGCGGAGCGAGTCCTGGAGGGACCCGACGCTCTGCTGGGCGAGGCTGAAGGGGCCCAGCCTGGGCAGTACCACCTCCACGTTTTGATCGACGGTCAGGGTGTCACTCAGCTCGGGTTCCCGCCACACCTTGAGCGCGATGCGGTCGCCGGGCTGGATTCGGGCCGAGGACGGACCGTGGGCCGGAACAGCCAGGCTGTCGGGTTGCTGGGAGATCACCGGCCCGGCACCGAATAGGGCGACGGAGGCGGCGAGCGCGGCGACGCGGAGCAGGGAAGCGGTCGTGTTACGCCGTCCGATCCGGCTGGCTGCCCATGCGGCGGCCCCGCTTACGGTCAGCGGCAAGGCGCACTTGGGTTTCCACCGCGGCCTGGAATCGTTCTCGGAAGATGCGGCTGTCGAACAGTTCCGCGTTCCGGCGGCACGCGGCGGGGTCGAAGGCCAGCCGCTCGAAGCGCTCGATCGCCTCGACCATGGCATCCACCTTCTGCTCGTCGAAGAGCACCCCGGTTGTGTCAGGCACGACGGTTTCCACGGCCGCGCCGCGGCCCAGCGCGATCACCGGTCGTCCCGCCGCTTGCGCCTCGAGCGGCGCCACGCCGAAATCGTCGAGCCCCGGGAAGAGGAACGCCCGACACCGGGCGTAGAGCCGCGCCAGCTGCTCGTCGTCCGGGATCCAGCCCAGGAACCGCACCGTCGGGCCGGCCATGGCCTTCAGGCGCCGGCGCTCGGGACCGTCGCCGACGATCCAGAGCTGGCGCCCCAGCCGGTTGGCCGCGGCGATCGCGAGATCGATGCGCTTGTAGGGGACGAACCGCGCGACCACGAGGTAGAAATCCTCGGGCGCCGCGCCGTTCGGCGTGAAGCGGTCGGTATCCACCGGAGGGTAGATGACCTCCGCCTCACGCCGGTAGTGGCGCCAGACGCGGTCTGCCACGGTCCCCGAGATCGCGATGAAGTGATCGACGCGATCGGCCGCGACCCGGTCCCACACTCTGAGCCAGTTCGCGATCGGCGCGTACAGGACCTGACGCCGGGAGCCGTTGGTGTACGCGTAGTACTGTTCCCAGAGGTACCGGGGCGGCGTGAAGATGTAGCAGATGTTCGTGGTGTCGGCGCCGGTGATGACTCCCTTCGCACACGCGTGCGAAGTCGTCAGGACGACGTCGTACCCGCTCAGGTCGAATTGCTCGAACGCCAGCGGCATGAGCGGCAGCAGGGCGCGGTGGTGCCGGCGCGCGAACGGGATCTTCTGGAGGAACGAGGTCCGGATGTCCCAGTTCCTCATGTACTCCGGTACGGCGGACGGCCACAGCAGGCTCGTGTAGATCGGCGCGTCGGGGTACATCGCGTGCAGGTGCGTGAGCACCCGCTCCGCACCGCCGAACGAGGTGAGCCAGTCGATGGTGATGGCGACTTTCATCACGCCTGCTTCGCGAGCACGATCGGGATCAGCGGCATATGCGGCAAGCACCGGTGAAGAGGATGACCAGAAGACGCGGGAATCTACCGCGGCCCCATACGGCGCGCCAGATTCGCCGTGACGCCGATGAACGCGTTCAGATTGAAGACGTCGCGCCTGAAATTGCGGTTCAAATCGAGCGCCGCCGTGAGCCCGCCCGAGAGATCGAACGCCTCGCGGAAGAGCAGGCCTTCCACCGCCACCGAGTGAACGACGTCAATGCCGCCGCGCGGGTCGACCGAACCGTCGGACAGGTACGGCCCCTGAGTCCCTCGGACTGACCGGTTCCATGCCACCGACCAGCGCCCTTTCGGGTGGAGGAAGTCAACGGCAAGGAAGGAAGATGCCCCGCCGTACCCGTCGGGCGCCCCCAGGATCTGGCCGTACTGGGTGTGGCCCTGCGGTTGTTGAAAGTGAACGTACAACGGGGACTCGCCGCGCCCCCCGCGTTGGAGGTTGGTCACTCGCGCGTTCATGACCTCCGCTCGCACGACCACGAGTCTGGCGGGCGAACTCCGCAGAATCTTGCGAAGCCCCAGGGTGTAGCCCACAGCGTGGTCGGGCTCGAGGAGGAGATCGCGGAGGTCCCTGGCGTTGTCCTCGCGAGTTTCCTGGCCCTGGCCGCACCATCTTTCTTGCCGCCCAGGCCCGTCCTCCGATTGCTGCTCGGCGTGCTGGAGCACGACCCCTCGGCCGACTTGACAATGCCTACATTATGCGCATAAATTCATGAATACCATGCGCATACCAGGGGGCCACCGTGAGTAAAGTCGCCAAGAACCTGTTTCTGGACCCCGCGGTGATCGAGCACGGGGCTGCGTACGGGAGGCGGCACGGGACGACGCTGTCGCGTCTCGTGAGCGATTTTCTGCGGGGACTGCCGCTCGCGACTCCGGCGCTGTCCGTGTCCCCGGCGGTACAGCGATTGCTCGGCGCCGCGCTCCCTTTGAACGGCGACACCACCGGCGTCGGACGGCCAGACTACCACGACCATTTGGCGGCGAAGTATGGCTCGCGCTAAACGCGTGCCGCCCTCGCCGATGGAACCGTCCTCCCGTTCTGCCACGGGTCCTCTTCGACTGCTGGTGGACCTCAACATCGTGCTCGATGTCGTGCTGAAGCGCGAGCCGTGGTACCGCGACGCCGTGACGCTGCTCGACGCGGTGAGCGGCGGCGCGGCCGAGGGGTACCTGGCCAGTCATGCCATCGCGACACTCTACTTCTTGGTCAACCAAGCGAACGGACGCGTGGCGGCAGTGACAGCGGTGACGGACATCCTCAGTATCTGCAACGTGGCGCCGATGGGTACCCAGGACTTTCAGCGAGCCCTCGCGCTGGGATTCGCCGACTTCGAGGACGCCGTACCGGTCGCCGCCGCGCTGCAAACCGGCTGCGCCTACATCGTCACCCGAAACGCCAAGGATTTCAAAGGGTCGCCCGTGCAGATAC
>JAUYOW010000021.1 GCA_030697825.1 Gemmatimonadales bacterium
CAGGACGGCGGCGACAGCGGCACGCCTGTGGTTCAGGACCGGCATGACAGTCTCCCAGTCAGAGTCCGAAGGCCGAGGGTGGCCTCGTCGGTGCCCGGCGGCGTGCCGGACGTCACCTACCAGACCGCCCAGCTCCGCGGAAGGTAACGCGCGCGCGGTCGACCCCCGTTACTTTCGGAACGGACCCCAAGTCTCTAAGGGCAGGGAGCGTGGAGCCGAGCGATGGAGCGGTGGTGCGACGGGTGCTGGCTGGGGACGTGGAATCCTATCGGATCCTCGTCGAGCGGTACCGCATGGAGTTCGGGCGGTACGCCGTCTCGCTCGTCGGTGATGGTGATGCGGCGGCCGACGCGGTCCAGGAGTCGTTCATCCGCGCGTTCGACTCGCTCGCGAGCTGTCGCGATCCCGAGAAGTTCGGGGCCTGGTTCTTCCGCATCCTCACGAACCAGTGCCACGACGCGGTCCAGCGGCGGAGGCCCAGCGCGGACGTCGAAGCACTCGATCCACCGGCCCGGGAGCGTGCGGACGACGCCCTGGAGCGGAACGAGTTGGGCTTGGCCATCGAGGCGGCGCTTGCCCGGCTCACGCCCGAGCAGCGAGAGGCGTTCGTGATGAAGCACGTGGACGGGCGTTCGTACGAGGAGATGGAAGAACTGCTCGGCGTGGGGGTGGATGCGCTCAAGATGCGGGTACACCGGGCGCGTGACGCGATGCGGAGCATGATGGAGGCGCTGCGATGAACGACGACCGGCTGCTCGAAGCGGTTCGCGCCTACCAGGAGAGCCTGCCGTCACTGGACGCCGGGCTCGATGACGCGGTGATGGCCGCGGTGCGCGCCCGAGCCACGCCGGCGCGCCGGCGCGCCGGATGGCGCTGGCTGGTCGAGCCGCAGTCGCTCAAGGTGCGGCCCATCTGGGCACCGGTGCTCGCGGCCGCGGCGGCGTTCACGATATGGATCGCGGGCCGGGGCCCGGCGCCGGTGGCGCCGGATCCGCTCGCCGGCGCGCGCGCCGCCGCCTTGGCGGACACCGTGTTCGTTCATTTCCAGCTGGCCGCGCCGGGGGCGAGGGTAGTCGCCGTCGCTGGTTCGTTCAACGACTGGCGCCCGGAGGCGCAGCCCATGGTTTTGGGCCGGGACGGCTGGTGGTCGATCACGGTGCCGCTGCCCGTGGGCGAGCACCGCTACCAGTTCGTCGTGGACGGCGCGCGGTGGCTGCCGGACCCATCCGCCCACGCCCAGGTGGACGACGGCTTCGGCGGCGCGAACAGCGTGATCGTGGTAGGTCCCAGAGGGTTGGTGAGATCATGAACGCGAGTCGCATGACAGCGGTGGTGCTGCTGGCGCTTCTGCCGGCACTGGCGGCGGCCCAGGAGGCCGATGTTCGCGCGCAGCTCCTCGCGCGGGGGCTGCCTCCGGAGCTGACCGGCCAGGTGGCCGCGATCGCCGCGGAAGCGGCCGCGCGGGGCGTGCCCACAGGGCCGCTCGCCGACAAGGCCATCGAGGGTTGGTCGAAACACGTGCCGGACGCGCGCATCCTGGGCGCGGTGCAGGCGCTGTCGGCGCGCCTCGGCGACGCGCGTGAGGCGGTGCGCGCGGCGGGACTGGCATCGCCGCCCGGCGAGGTCGTAGCGGCCGCGGCGGAGGCGATGGGGCGGGGGATAGGGCAGGCGCAGATCGGCGAAGTGGTGCGCGCGGCCCAGACGCCCGCCGCCGCCGCGCCAGGACTCAACGTTGCGGCGGCGCTCGTCGCCGAGGGGCTCGCGAGCGAGCAGGCGGTCGCGGTGGTCGTGGACGCGCTGCGGGCAGGGCGCCCCATCGCGCAGATACTCGACATGCCGTCGGTGGCGCGGGCGATGCAGGCGCAGGGGATGACTCCCGCCGACGTCGGTCGCGAGATGATGCGAGGAGGCGGGCCGCACCAGCGGCCGCGGCCAGGACGGGGCATGGGTGTCCGGCCGCCCGATGTGCCTCCCGGGCCGGTGCGCCCGCGTAATCCCCGCGATGGCGGCGGGATGCACCGCCCCCCCCCCGCGGCCCTGACGGTGCGGGGAGGCCGGTGAGCCACCGCGCGCACCTCGTCGCCGCGACCGCCCTGCTCGTCGCGGTCGGCGGGCCCCTCGCGGCGCAGGATCTCTCGCTGCGCCTGGGCGGAGTTCGCGCCCGCTACGCGGACACCCTCACCGGATCGGCCGGCGCGTTGGCCGGCCGTCTCGCGTGGGAGACACCCAACCTCCGAGCAGCGTTCGACGGCAACTACACGCGCTTCACTTCCGGCGCCTGGACTACCCAGTTCAGCGGGACCGCGCTCGGCGTGCGCTCGATGGGCTCAGGGCTGGGCCTCGGGGTCCAGGCGGACGTTTACGGCGACTACCTGACCGGCGGCTCGTGGAGCGGCACGGCGTCGGCGGGGCCGGTGGTCGCCGTGCCGGTGGGCCGGTGGCTGGCCGCGGCGAGCCTGACGGCCGGAGGCCTTCGGCGCATCGACGAATCGTCCGACACCAGGCTCGGTGCTTCCCTGGTGGTCCGCCGTGATCTCGGCTCGATCGCGCTCGACGCCGGGGTCGCCGGGACGCGGGCCGGAGCGGTGCGCTTCGCGGACGCCACGTTAGGCATCGGTTTCAGGAACCCGGCGTTCGGCGTCGCCGCGCTGGTCGGAGCGCGCGCCGGCGACCTTTCCGGCAACCCGTGGGTGCAGACCGAGGCCGACCTCCGCGTCACGCCACTCGTAACGCTCGAGGCGGCCGGGGGCACGTACCCGCGCGACGTGACGGGATTCACGAGCGGCGTCTTCGTGAGCCTGGGGATGCGGGTCGGCGGGTCGGTGGGCGGCTTCGCGGGACGGGCGCGTTCCGGTGTCCCGCAGCCTAACGCCGAGCGAAGGGTGCGGGTGGAGCCGCTCGCTGAGCGCGAGGCGCGCGTGACCTTCCTGATGTCGGATGCGACCGATGTCGCGATCGCCGGCGAGTGGAACGCCTGGACGCCGGTCGTCCTCACGCCGCTCGGCCGGGGCGCCTGGCAGGCAGTCCTTCCTCTCAGCCCCGGTGCGTACCGCTTCTCGCTCGTGGTGGATGGCGAGCGGTGGGTTGTCCCGACGGGCGTGCCGAATTTGCCGGACGGCTTCGGCGGCTCGGTGGGGCTCCTCGTCGTCGGAAGCGTCCGCCGGTAGTCGCGCCGCGCGCGTAAGGGGTTATCTCCCTTACCGCACTCCTGTTAGCTTCCTAGCCGCAACCAAGCCGTTCAAGCTGAAAGGACCCCATGCGCCGGTTCGTCGCCGTCGCCGTCGCTCTCGTCACGCTCGCGCCCTGCGCAGTCGCGCAGCAGCTCGCCCCGCCGTCCACCGGCGGCATCGCCGCGCTCGACCATGCCCTCGGCCTGCTCAACCAGAACAAGCGCGTCCTCATCATCGCCGCACACCCCGACGACGAGGACACCGAGCTGCTCACGTTGCTCTCTCGCGGCTTGGGCGTGGATGCCGCGTACTTGTCGCTGTCGCGCGGCGAGGGAGGTCAGAACCTCATCGGTCCCGAGCTGGGAGATGCGCTCGGGCTCATCCGTTCGGGTGAGCTGCTCGCCGCGCGCTCGCTCGACGGCGCTCACCAGTTCTTCACCCGTGGCTTCGACTTCGGGTTCTCGAAATCGCTCGACGAGACCTCGCGCTTCTGGCCCCCGGACACGATCCTCGCCGACGTGATGCGCGTGATCCGGCGGTTCCGGCCGCAGGCCATCGTCGCCGTCTTCGGCGGCACCCCGCGCGACGGTCACGGCCAGCACCAGATGTCCGGCGTCGTGGCGCGGCGAGCATTCGAGCTGCTCCGTGACTCGGTCTGGGGCCCGAAGAAGCTCTACGGCAGCGCCCGCTTCGACACCGCGGCGGCCACTCTCCGCATCGCGTCGGGCCAGCTGGATCCAGTCGAGGGGCGCTCTTATCTCCAGCTTGCCATGGCGGGACGGAGCCTCCACCGCTCGCAGGACATGGGGCAGCTCCAGCGGCTCGGCACTTCGACGATCCGCCTGGCGCTCATCCAGCCGGCGCCCGGCCCCGCCGCGCTTGCGGGTACGGCCTCCCGTGCGCCGGGGGACGCGCTGTTCCGCGGGATCGACACCTCGCTCGCGCCCGGCCTCAGCCGCTACGCGATGCTGATCGACTCGGCCCGTACCCTCTTGGGTCCGAGGACGACGGAGCGGGTGACGACACTTCTGTTGCGCGCGCTGGCCGAGCTGAGGCGGGCCGGCCCGGCCGACTTCCGGCGCGGGAAGGAGCCGCTGCTCGAGGAGGCGATCGCCAATGCCGCCGGGGTGGTCGTGGACGCGGTGGCCGATGACGGGCGAGTCGCGCCGGAGCAGGCGCTGAACGCGTCGGTGAGCACTTGGAATGCGGGGCGGGCCGCGGTCTCCGTTCGCGAAGCGGAGATAGAGGCGCCGCAGGGCTGGAGCGTGGCGCAGGCCCAAGCGCCGGCCGCCGCTAGTGGCGAGGACCCGATCCGTGCCGCGTTCACGGCGACCAGCGGAGTCGAGACGCGCCGCTTCACCGTGACAGCTCCGGCCTCGGCCGATCCTTCCACGCCCTACTTCCTCGCGCGACCTAGGGTTGGCGCGTTGTACGACTGGTCCGCCGCGCCCGACTCGCTGCGCGGAGAGCCGTTCGATCCGCCGCTTCTCATGGTCCGGGTCACGCTCGACGTGAACGGCACGCCGATCACCCTCCGCCGCGAGATCAGCCAGCGCTACAACGACCAGGCTCGCGGCGAGGTCCGCAAGCCCGTTGTGGTAGTGCCCACGGTGGGCGTGAGCGTGACACCGGAAGTGCTGGTGTGGCCCGTTCCCGCGGCCGGTACGCGTAGCGTCACCGTCGAGCTGGTCCACGGCGCGCGCGGCCGAACCGAGGGCGAGGTCCGGCTCGAGCTGCCCGGCGGCTGGCCCGACGTTCCGGCGCGGCGATTCGTTCTGGAGGGGGAGGACACGCGGCGCAGCTTCACCTTCGAGGTACGGGCCCCGCGCAACCTCGCGCCGGGTGAGTACGCGATCCACGCGGTCGCAATGGCTGGAGGACGACGCGACGACCACGCATCCGTGGTCGTGGAATACCCCCACATCCGTCCGGTCGCATACGTCACGAGCGCCACGGTGCGGGTCGCGGCGGCCAGCCTCACGCTGCCGAGCGCGCGGCGCGTGGGCTATGTGCGCGGCGCCGCGGATGTCGTGCCCGAGCTGCTCACCTCCGTGGGACTGCCCGTTGCCGTGCTCGGCGCGACCGACCTCGAGCGCGGCGACCTCTCCGCCTACGACGTCATCGTGATCGGGAGTCGCGCCTACGAGACCGACTCGGGACTGGTCGCGAACAACGGCCGGCTGCTCGACTACGTCCGTGGCGGCGGCCGCCTCATCGTTCAGTACCAGCAGTACCAGTTCGTGCGCGGCGGCTTC
>JAUYOW010000022.1 GCA_030697825.1 Gemmatimonadales bacterium
CAGTCCCGCCGAGGCGGCGGGAGCGGGGACGGACGCGAGGCCCCCCGCCTCACTGCCGCTGGCTGGGCTCGAGCGGGGCCCGTGAGGAAGCGCGAAGCCGATCGGGCGTCAAGCTGCGCTCGAGTAGTCGGCCGCGCCGCCGCATCCCGGCCGCGTCAATCAACATTCGGCCCGCCCAGCGGTACACATTGAATTCCTGAATCAGCCCGCGCATCACCCGCATCCGGGCGCGCTGTTCCCCCGCGGGCATCGAAAGCGCCAGGTGCAGGGCGGCGGCGCATTGATCCGTGTCATAGGGGTTGACGATAATCGCTTCGGGCAGCTCGCGCGCCGCGCCCGTGAAGTGGCTCAGGATCAGCACGCCTCGCTCGTCGTCCCTCGCCGAGACGAACTCCTTGGCCACCAGGTTCATCCCGTCGTGCAGGCTGGTGACCATGCACAGCTGCGCGGCGCGGTAGTACTCGTAGATGTCCAGGGGCTGATGGTGCTCCACCTTGAGCACGATGGGCGGGTGGCGCGCACCGGCGAAGCGCTCGTTGATCTGCGCCGCCATCGCTCGCACCCGTCCTTCGTATTCCTGGTACTGCCCGATGCGGGTGCGCGTCGGCGCCGCGATCTGGATGAAGGTGAACTTGCCGACCCATTGCGGTTGCACCTCCAGCAGCCGCTCGACCGCGCGCAACCGCTCCTCGATCCCCTTTGTGTAGTCGAGCCGGTCCACGCCGATGCCGACCGTGTGACCGGCCGGCAGGCCGTGGCGCTGCCGCACGTCCTGGCGGCACTCCTCGACGGGCTTGCCCACCAGGGCCGGGGACGGTGGCCACTCGATCG
This sequence comes from Gemmatimonadales bacterium, assembly GCA_030697825.1. Taxonomy (NCBI): domain Bacteria; kingdom Pseudomonadati; phylum Gemmatimonadota; class Gemmatimonadia; order Gemmatimonadales; species Gemmatimonadales bacterium. The sequence goes on from JAUYOW010000022.1 coordinate 832, forward strand.
AGATCGGGTAACGCTTTACCGCAGTCTCCTGGCCCCGGTACGAGACGGTGAACATCTCCCGGTCTACCCGCGCTTCCAGCAGGCGATCGACAGTGTCGACGAAGTTGTTGCAGTGGAACTGGGTGTGAAACCCGAGAATGCTGCTGCCGAGCATGCCGTCGAGCAGCTGCT
>JAUYOW010000023.1 GCA_030697825.1 Gemmatimonadales bacterium
GCCACGCCCGTGGCGATCGCATCGCGGAACGGACCCAGGTCCGCCTCGAGGCTCGCCCGGTCCGCCGCGACCACGGGCAGCTCCGCGTGCGAGTCGCTGGGGGTGCGGCCGTGGCCGGGGAAGTGCTTGGCGCACGCGAGCGCCCCCTCGGCCTGACATGATTCGATCCACGCACTCGCCAGCGCGCCGACGCGCCCGGGGTCGTCGCTGAAGCTGCGGGTCTGGACGATCGGGTTCGCCGGCTCGACGTCGAGGTCCACGACGGGCGCGAACACCCAGTTGATGCCGACGGCGCGCGCCTCGCGCGCCGTGATGCGGGCGGCCTCGCGGACGACGTTCTCGCCGAGGCGCGCCAGCGCCATCAGCGGCGGCAGCGACGTGAGACCGCGCACCTGCTGCCCCGCCCCGCGCTCGAGGTCCGAAGCGATGAGGAGCGGATGCGGCGCGGCCGCGGCGAGATCGCCCGTCAGCTTGCGGACGGCCTCTTTCTCGCCGCCGAAGATGATGAACCCGCCCACGCCCAGCGCGAGCGCTTCCTCGACGGCCTGCTTCGCGGGCTCGAACCCGTTCCGCGGGTCCCAGCGGATGGCCGGCAGTATCAGCTCTGCGATGGACTTCATGCGGGCGTCACCGTCCCCAGCACGCGCGGGCCGGCGGCGCCGGTTGCGCCGGGCTCGTTGCCCGGCCGCCCGGTCCAGGTGAGGTATCCGAGGAAGGCGAAAGCCACGGCTTCTTTCATGTCTCCGTCGAAGTAGAGGTCGTCGAATGATCGGTGCTCGACCCCGGTCCAGCATCGCTCGAGCGCGGCCACGAGCGCGGGGTTCCGCGCGCCGCCGCCCGAACGTACCACGTCGCGCGGGGCGCGGTCCCCGGGAATGAACCGCGCCGCGCTTTCGCCGATGGCGCGGGCGGTGAGCTCGACCGCGGTGGCGACCACGTCCGCGGGCGTCGCTCCACGCTCGAGGCACCACGAGACGAGTCCGGCCGCGAACCCCTCGCCGAATTGCTCGCGGCCCGTGCTCTTGGGCGGTGGCGCCGCGAAGAACGGATGCGCGAGCGACTCGGCGACGACCGCGTCCACGGCCCGGCCCTGAAGGGCGATCGCGCCGTCTTCGTCGAACCGGCGGCCGGGAAACAGCTGACGCACGCAAGCGTCAATCACCATCACGCCCGGGCCGGTGTCGAACGCGAGGATCGGCTCCGGGTCACCCTTGGGCGGCACCAGGGTCAGGTTCGCGATGCCCCCGATATTGAGCAGGACCCTCCGGCCGTCGTCACGCGCGAACAGCAGCCGGTCAACCCTCGGAACGAGCGGCGCGCCTTCCCCTCCCGCAGCCACGTCGCGCGCGCGGAAGTC
>JAUYOW010000024.1 GCA_030697825.1 Gemmatimonadales bacterium
CGCGAATGCCCTGAAGCAGTACCACATCGGCCTTGAAGAAACCGACGATGGGATCTGGTCGATCTACTTCGGGACGGTGCTCCTGGCCAAGGTCGACGAACGCGACATGATCATCCGGGATTGACCCTTGCTAACCTCCCCACACCCTAACGAAGTGTTACCTATCCTCCCGGTAAACTTCGTTACCTATCTTCCCGGTTGCTCAAAGCGACTCGGCCCCCGGAGCGTCACCGGAGGCCGATTGACTTACAACTAACCTAACCTCTACGCAACCTGCTACATCACCCGCACTCGCTGAACCCGCACACGTGACACTTCACGCACCCTTCCGCGTACTCCAGCTGGCTCCCGCAGTCCGGGCACGCGCCCAGCATGTGGGGTTCGTTCGGGTGCGCCGAGGGCTGCGGCTGCGCGCCGTGCATCGAGGGAGCGCTGGTGATCGGCCGGACCACGGTTTCCTGGCGCGGCGCGGGCGCGAGCAGGTCCTGCTGCACCCCCTCGTGCTTCTCCTGCATCCACTTCTCGATCGCGATGCCGATCGCGTCCGGCACGCTCATTACCTTGTTGGGCCCCAGACCGATCACCTTGTCGCTGCTGATGCCGCGCAGCTGACGGTGGATCTCGGCCATCGGAATGCCGGAACGCAGCGCCAGTGAGATCAGCCGGCCCATCGCCTCCACGTCCGCCATCAGCGGCGCGCCGGCCTTGCCCAGGGAGATGAACACCTCGAACGGCTGGCCGCGGTCGTCCTCCGTGATGGTGACGTACGCGGTGCCGAGCGGGGACTCGATCCGCCGCGTCATCCCGCGCAGCAAGTCCGGCCGCGAGCGCTTCTGCCTCCGCTGCGCGTTCTCCGCCTCGGAATCATGGAGCTGTCTCCGCAGCCGCTGCATCTCCGACTCCAGCTCCGCGATCTGGCCCCTGGCCTCGGCCAAGTCGCGTTCAACGTCCGTAGCCGGCCTCGCGTCGCCAATGGTACGGCTCCCGGCTCCCGGCTCCCCGGTACCGCTCCCCGCTCCCCGCTCCCCGAAGGTCGCGCCATTCGCCTCGACCTTCTTCGCCGTGCTCCCCGTGCTCAACACCTGCATCGGCCGGCTGTTGTCGCGGTAGACCGTCACGCCCTTGCAATTCAGCGCGTAGGCCAGCTCGTAGATCCGCCGGACGTCCTCCTCGGTGGCCGACTCGGCGAAGTTGCAGGTCTTGCTGATGGCCGAGTCGGTGTAGTCCTGGAACGCGGCCTGCATGTGGATGTGCCACGCCGGCGAGACGTCGTGAGCCGTCACGAAGACGCGCTGCACTTCGTCCGGCACCTCCGGGAAATGGATGTGCCCTTCCTCGGCGATGCGCTTCATCAGCGCGTCGGAGTACCAGCCGCCCTTCCTGGCGTACCCGACGAAGTCCTCGTTCACGTCCGGCATGAGGACGCCCGCCTGGTTGCGGAGGAACGCCACCGCGAAGAGCGGCTCGATGCCGCTCGAACAGCCGGCCAGGATCGAGATCGTGCCGGTCGGCGCCACGGTGGTGAGGTTGCAGTTCCGGAGCTTCCGCATCGGGCGGATGCGCTCGCCCGCGGCGTCGCGCGCGCAGGTCTCGTCCGGACCCCAGATGCTCCGCTCCCACTCCGCGAACACCCCGCGCTGCTCGGCCAGGCGCTCCGATTCGACCTTCGACTCCTCGTCCAGGAAGTACTGAAGCTTCCGGCCGAACTCGACGCCCTCCTCGGAATTGTACGGGATGCCGAGGCGCACCAGCAGGTCGGCCCAGCCCATCACGCCCAGGCCGACGCGGCGGATCCGCTTGGCGAGGTCGTCTATCTCGGGCAGCGGGTACTTGTTCGCGTCGATGACGTTGTCCAGGAAGTGGGTGCAGAGGTGGATGGTCTGGCGCAGCCCGTCCCAGTCCAACTTCCCGTCCTTCACGAACTCGCCGACGTTGATCGACCCGAGGTTGCAGACGTCGTACGGGAGCAGCGGCTGCTCGCCGCACGGGTTGGTGGCCTCGTACGCGCCCAGGTGCGGGACCGGGTTGTAGCGGTTGGCCTTGTCCACGAAGAAGACGCCCGGCTCGCCGGTCTTCCACGCGCCGTGCACGATCTTCTGGAACACCTCACGCGCGTCCAGCTTCCCCACCACCTTGCGGGTGCGCGGGTGGAGGAGGTCGTAGGGCTTCCCGGCCGCCAGCGCGTCCATGAACTCGTCGGTGACGGCGACCGAGATGTTGAAGTTGGTGATCTTGGACGTGTCGTTCTTGCAGGTGATGAAGTCCAGGATGTCGGGATGGTCCACCCGGAGGATGCCCATGTTGGCGCCGCGCCGGGTCCCGCCCTGCTTCACCACGTCGGTCGAGGCATCGTAGAGCGACATGAAGGAGACCGGCCCCGAGGCCACGCCCATCGTGGAGCGCACCACGTCGTTCTTGGGACGGAGGCGCGAGAAGGAGAAGCCCGTCCCGCCGCCCGACTGGTGCACCAGGGCCATCGCCCGCAGGGTGTCGTAGATGCCGCTGCTGCCGTTGGAGAGCGCGTCTTCCACGGGAAGCACGAAGCACGCCGAGAGCTGGCCGAGCGGACGGCCGGCGTTCATCAGGGTGGGGCTGTTCGGCATCCACTTCCGCTCCGCCATCACCCGGAAGAACTCCTCGGCTACCGCTTCCACCGCGCCCTCCGACGCGCCATAGGTCCGGTCGGGCGAGGCGATGGTGCGCGCCACCCGCCAGAAGAGGTCCTCGGGCTTCTCGGCCGGCTTCCCGGTGTAGTCCTTCACCAGGTAGCGGCGCTCGAGCACCGTGATGGCATTGGCGCTGAGCCGCAAAGCGCGGCCGCGGTCGGATGCGGATGAAGCCATGGCTCGATACTCCGGCAACAACAGGGTCTTCGGGACTAAACCCGGCCGATGCAACCTAATCTAAACTGGTTGGCGATCTTACGATGACCGGCGGGGCTATTCGGCGAGGGGTCAAAGTAGGAGCGGGGAGCGTTCCGGGCAACACCCCTAAAAGGTCGTGCGGGCGCCAGCGATTCCGGTTATCCGCATCACAAACCTGCTCATCTGGGGATGGGCGGGACCTTACCCTCGCGGTGGAGTCGCGCCAGCGCGACGTAGTGGGCGACAGTGGCGGCGATCCGCTCGCGCAGTGCCGCGTCCACCGGCTTGATCACCCGCGCCGGCACGCCTATCACCAGCGATCCCGGCGCGATCTTCATCCCTTCCTTCACCACGGCGCCGGCCGCCACCACGGATCCGGTGCCCACGTGCACGTGGTTGAGGAGGATGGCGCCCATCCCGATCAGGCAGTGGTCCTCGACGGTGCATCCGTGAAGGATGGCGCGGTGGCCGACTCCGACGTCGGCGCCGATGGTGCACGGCACGCCCTCGTCAACGTGGACCATCGTGAGGTCCTGGATGTTGGTGCGGTCGCCGATGGTGATGGGCGCCAGGTCCGCGCGGAGGACGCACTGGTACCAGACGCTGGACTCGGCGCCCAGTCGCACGTCGCCGAGCACGTCGGCGCTCGGCGCGATGAAAGCCGACGGGTGGATTACTGCCGTGGGGCGGGGCGGATGAGGATCGTGGTCCAGGCCGCGACGGGCGCGTTGTTCTTCGTGGCCGGCTGGAAGCTCAGGTCCTGGGCGTAGGCTGCCGCCGCGAGCGCGAAGGCCGGGCAGCTCCCGCGCTGGGTGGCGGTCGGCGTGCCGACCACCTGGCCGTCGGCGCTGACGCGCAACAGTATGGTCGCGGCCGTGGTGCCGCTCGGGCAGCCGTCCGGGATCGTGATCTGCGGCGCGCCCCTAGGCACCGGCCGGTTGTCGTAGCACGCCTTGCCAGGATTCGACACGCTGCTGGTCGCTTCGCAGTTCACGCCCGGCGCCGCCGGCGCAGGTGGCGCGGCCGGCGTGGTGGGCGTCGCCGTGCCGCCGGCCGCAACCAGGACGACGTTCTGAACCTTGGTCTGATTCAGCGCGATGTCCACCCTCACGCTATACGGCCGGAAGCCCTGCGCCTCGATCTCCACGGTGTGCCGGCCCACCGGCAGCTTGATCTGGGTGCCCGTCGTGGGCTGACGGTCGATCCTCACCTGAGCGCCGCTCGGCACGTTGCGCAGCGTCAGGGTGCCCTGGCCGGCCGCGGGCAGCGTCGCTGATGGCGCGCTGGGGGTGACGGGCGGCCTGCGGACGGGCGGCGTGCGGACGCTGGTGTCGGGGTTTCGGGTAGTCGAGGCGGGCGGCACGGCCACGCCCGGCCGCGTCGCGGCGGTGCCGGGGAGCCTGGATGAGTCGGCGCCCGCCGGGGACACTGGCGCGAGTGCGACAACCGGAGGCTGAGCGGCGGTATCAGCGGCGACGCCGTTCTGCGCCGGCCTCATGACGCCGAAGTAGTAGCCCGCCAGCCCGAGTGCCACGACGCCGAAGCTCGCGGCGGCGTAGATCGGCACCTTGCTCTTCCGTTGCGCCGCGGCTTTGGCGGCCGCGGCTTTCGCGACTTCGGCGGCGACGACATCCTTGGGTTTGCCCATCGAGGCCGAGGCGCGCGGCAGTGGCGTCGTCGCGGCCGAAGCGATCGCGGACGGCTTCGCGGGTGCCTTCACCGGCTCGATGGCCCGGGTCGGCAAGGTGGACATGTCGGCCACCGACATCACGCCGGCGGCGCCACCCGCGCCCTCCAGCGCCTGGACCAGCTCCTCGGCGCTCTGGTACCGGTCTTCCGGTTTCTTCGCCATCATCCGCTGGATGACGGGGAAGAGGCCGCGCTGGTCGGCGGTGTCGAGCGGCGGGGTGGGCAGCTCCTCCATGATGTGCTTGTAGCCGATGGAGAAACTGTCTTCGCCGTCGAACGGCACGTGTCCGGTGAGGCATTGGTAAGCGACCACGCCTAGAGAGTACATGTCGCTGCGCCCGTCGAGGTTCTGGGCGCGCGCCTGCTCGGGGCTCATGTAGTGCGGCGTACCGATGGACATACCGGTGCCGGTGAGCTTGGCGCCCGACTGCGCCTTGGCGATGCCGAAGTCGGTTACGATGGCCTGCCCTTGCTCGTCGAACATGATGTTGTCGGGCTTGATGTCACGGTGCACGATGCCGTGCTTGTGAGCGTAGCCGAGGGCGCGGGTGCACTCGATCAGCACGCGCTTGATCTCCGGCACCGGCATCGCGCCGCGCGCTTCGATCACCGCCGAGAGGGACTTGCCGCGGATGAACTTCATCACGAAGTAGATCACGCGGCCGGATTTGCCGACGCGATAGATCGGGATGATGTTGGGGTGCTCGAGCTTGCCGGCGGTGCGCGCCTCGCGCTGGAATCGCTCGACGAACTCCGCGTCGAACGAGAGCGAGAACGGCAGGACCTTGATCGCGACCTCGCGCTCGAGCTGCTTGTCGCGCGCCTTGAACACCACCGCCATGCCGCCCCGGCCCAGCTCCTTCTCCAGCTCGTATTCCTCCTTCAGCGCTTCGCGGACGAGGTCCGCCTCATCGGGCTGCGGCGGCGCCGCGGCCATGGCTGCCGTCGCCTGCCCCGCGCCCGTGAGCGTCGTGAGATCCAGCCCGCACGTCGGACAGAACCGACTCGATACCTGGACTTCGGTGCCGCAGCGGGAGCAGAACATGGACGCTCGGGAGTACGGAGGATAACGTCTGGAACGGGGGGAACTTAGGCCGCTGCCGGAGAAGGTGTCAAGGCACGCGGGCGCTTCCGATTTCCAGGGGCTGCCGCCGTACCACGCGGCGGCCCGAGGCCGGGTCCTCCAACTCGAGGGTGAGGGTGTAGCGGCCGGGCGGGAAGCCGCTGAGGTCGAGCCGCTGCTGCACCCGCGCCCGCTGAGGAGCGTCGGTGACGGTCGTGTAGGCGAGGTTCGCGCCCCCGCCACCGCCGAAGATCCTGCGGAAGACCGAGCGGCCGCCCCGGGAGGCCACGATCACTCGAGTACCGACGCTCGCGCCCTGCGGGAGCCCGTACAGCTCGTAGTAGAGCGACGCCGTGCCGTCCCTCGGGAAACGCTGGAGCGGGTTCAGGGGGACCTCGCCCTCGGGACGCCGCCAGACGAGCCCGCTGCCCTCACGTCCGATCACCAGGTCGCTCGCCGCGAAACCGGGGCCCACGCGCGGCACCTCCACCGCGCGCGCGCTGACGAGCGCACCGGCGTCGGCTTGCGGCTCGGCGATCACGAGGTGGTAGCGGTAGCTGCCCGCCGGCACCCGGACGACCAGCTGCTCGGTGAGGAAGCTCCCTTCGGGCAGCGGCTGCGCGCTGCGGAACACGCGCACCGTATCGATCGTAGCCACGGCGCGCATCGAGCTGTCGTAGACCATGAGCCGCAGCGCGAGCGGGTAGGCGGGCGCGCCGGAGGTCGTCCCAACCGAATGGAGCCGCCCGGCGGGGATGGCGAAGACCACGTGCAGCTCGGTCGCGAGCGACGCGTCGGCCACGGCGAACGAGGAGACGACCGGCCTCAGGTCCTCGCCGAAGCGCATCGCGTAGGAGTCGGTGCGCACGCCCAGGTACACTGCCCTGCGGCCTTCGGCCCGCTCCTGGGCCATCAGCGGCCCGCGGCCGACCGACGAGAGGCGCGCCATCTTCTCGTACCGCGGCGACAGCGCGGCCCGGGAGTTGAGCAGCTCGTAGATCACCGCCGTTGGGAGGTCGCTCCGCGTCTGGATCGCGATGGCGGTGCTGAATCCGTACACGTCGAAGAGGCTTTCGACGAGCCGGTAGTCCTGCACGTCGCCGCGCGCCACGAAATGGAAGACGACGTCGCGCTCGGGCGGCAGCCGGCGGTAGAGCCAGCTCTCGTTAGGCTCGACCTGCGCGTCGGAGTACTGGGCCCTCCCGTCGGGCTCGCCGTGGCGGAGGTATATCACGCCGCGGTCGTCAAACTCCTGCTGCGTCGTGTCGCGGTACGCGACGGTGATGTCGTTGCTCCGGCGCCGCGAAACGAGCAGGAAGTGCGTGCGAACGTACCGACCGCGACGGAACTGCTCGAGCAGCCGCTCGCCGGGGCGGCGGCCGTCGGACAGGTCCCGCCGATCCCAGAACCCGCCGAGCCACGGGCCCACCGAGTCCGGGGCCAGCCCGTCGAACGAGGCCAGCTCCCCGGGCGTGGCGATCCACCCCAGGTCGCGCCGGAACTCGCGCCTGGCCGAGTCGCTCACCGGGGCGCGTCCCGCGCGGGCGTACGCGCCCACCGCGGAATCGCGACGGCCCAGCGCCGCCAGCGAACGGGAGATCTCGATGCCTCCCACTCCCGGATCGCCGCCCGCGTCCAGGAAGCCGCGGAGCGCTACCAGCGCCGAGTCGTGCTCGCCAAGTTGCCGCTCGACCCGGCCGCGCATCAGCAGCACCGCGGGCACGCGGCCGGCGGGCGTGGCGGAGGCCTCGCGCAGGGCCCGCTGCGCCACGGTCAGCCGCGGCGATATGCGCTGCCTGAGCGCGGTGGAGGACAGGTCCACCAGCGCCGAGCTGAACCCCGGGTCCGCCTGAAGCGCTCGCGCAAAGGCCCGCGCCGCCTTGGACAGCGGATCGAGTCCGAGCACCTCGCGGATGTTCGCGAGCGGGATGACTCCCGACTCCACTATCGAGAGCTCCGTCACGCCAAGCCAGTACCACGCGTACGGCCAACTCGGCCGCAACTCGGCCGCCCACTCGAACTCGGATGCCGCCTCGTCGTAGTGCCGGTTCGCGCCGGTGAGCTCGCCCAGCCGGAAGGCGAGGAACCCGAGCTCGAGATGGATCATGGGATCGTCGCGGTGCTGGCGGGCGAAGGCGATGCGCTGGCGTTCCAGCGCGAGTAGCGCCGTCGAATCGCCGCGCGCCGAGAACGATGCGCGTATGGAGTCGAGGGCCGCCCGCCCGCCCGGCTCCTGGGCGGGCGACGTGCCCGGCGCGAGCAGCAGAGCGAATGACAGGAGCGTTCCGGCCCGATTCACGATGGGCATGTCAATCAATGTACCCCGACGCATGCGCGCCGGTTCGATCCGTCAGAACCCCGAGCCCACCGCGAAGTACGCCGCGCCGCCCCCATCCGAGCGCAGGGCGGAGCCGAAGCGAAAGCGCACGGGAAAGTCGTACGCGATGCCGAGATCCGTGACGAGCTCGAGGCCGACCGAGCCGATAATGAAGCACTCGGACGTCGCGCCGCCACCACCACCACTGGGCGCGGTGTCGGCGCAGCTGCCGGGCGCGATCGTACCGCCCGCGTCCGCAAAGACCACCATCGAGACGCGATCCAGCGTGGCCGGCCACAGTCCGTAACCGCGGCCGACCAGCGCCAACGGCGAGCGGACCTCGACGCTGAGCGATCCCACCTTCCGGCCGATCTCTGACGCCGGCGCGAATCCGCGCACGGGGAAATTCCTCGACCCGCTTCCGATCGTCACGCCTGGGAGTAGCTCGACCGTGCCGCCGGAGAGGCCTCCCACGCCATAGGCGACGTTGTCGTTGCCGGTGATCACGCCGACCGCACCGCGAACCGCGAGCACGTGCCGTGCGAACCCGCCGCCCTCGAACGACGTGAAAGCCGACGCGCGGACGAAGTGCTCGGTGTGGCCGAGCGAAGTGCCGACGAGTTCCTGGCGGCGCAGCGTGGCTGAGAGCCTCCACCCTTCCTGAGTCGAGATGGCCAGCGCGGGCTGGAAAGTGTGCGAGGCGGCCGCGCTCAAGACGATCCCGCGGTACTCGTCCGTACCGATGCGATCGTATTCCGCGCCGAGGCGGGCGGCGTAGGCGGTGCGCCACCGGCGCTGCCGTACCGTGATGCCGGCCTCGGCGGACTCGTCAGCGAGGCAGCACAGCAGCACGCCCGGATTCGACCTGAAGGAAAACTGGAGCTGGTCGCGCGTGTACGAGGCATCGAGGATGGCGCGCGTGAAGCCGGCGTACTGATAGAAGAGGCTCCCGCGCCACGTTCCTGAGGCCTTGCCGGTCCCCAGCGCGAGATCTGCGGCATACCGGTGTCTGCCGAGGGCGTCGCCGCCGGCGGTGAACGCACCGTAGAAGCCCGGGCCGCCGGTCTGCGCTTCCCCGATTGGCGACCAGAAGTGCGGGAGCACGGATGGCCAGGGCCGATACGGGTGCGAGGACGCTTCCGAAAGCGGGACCATCGCGACCGCCGCCCCCTCGGCACCCATCGAGGAATCGGGCGGGAGCGGCGCGAGGCCGCTGTCGCTACGAGCGACGGACTCGAGCCGGAAACCGTCCTGATGGTACGCCAGATAGAAGAGCGAGTCCGCGGCCGCCGCCGGGGCGTACGCTCCGAACGACGCGCCGGTGAAGATGCGCCGGGAGCCGCCGGCATCGAGCGCGACGCCGACGATCTGCGGCACGCCGCGCACCTCTCGCGACCAGAAGAGCCACCTTCCATCGGGGCTGAACGCGGGGTCGCGGTCCATCGTGGGATCGCGCGTGACGTCGATGAGCACGTCACCGGCGAGCGAGAGGAGCACGATGTCGTGCCGGCCGTTCACGACGCGAGTGGCCGCGATGGTTCGTCCGTCGGGCGAGAACCGCGGGCCGGCCCACTCGACGCCCTCGGTGTTTCGCGCTACGGCGTGGAGGCCCGCCGAGTCCCGGCGCACCAGCTCGTTGCCGCCCGGTACCGCGCGCACCGCGACGATCGTGCCGTCCGGCCCGACGTCCGGGTCGCTGAGCCGTTCGCCGTGGGTAAGCCGGCGCTCGCGGCCGTCGAGGCCCACGCTCCAGAGATCGTTGCGTATCGTGTAGGGGTCGGTGAACTCGAGCTGCGAGACGATCGTGCCGCGGTCCCCGCTCCAGGCCACGCTGCCGGTACCGTTGAGTCGCGCGATCTTCCGGAGCGACCCGGTCCCGCGCTCGAACACGGCGAGCCGCACCGCGTCACGGCCATCGGCGTAGGCGAGGAGGATGCGCCGGCCGTCGGGTGAGACGCGGGGCTGGACTGCGGTCCGCGAACCGCAAGGAGGCTCGCGTGCCGGGCCTGCCGCGCTCCGGCCGCCGGACGGCACGCACGGCGCCCGCTGTCGCGCGGGAGACCCCGACACGGTCGCCGCGGCAACCACCGAGTCCTGCCACCCACGCCACGCCTGCGTGAACGAGATCCCGGCGGCCCTCGTCAGCGCGCCGTTGAGGAAGAGGTACGGCGCCAGTTGACCCGCGGTCTCTCGCACCAGCCGCGGCACTGCGCTGTCGCCGCGCTCCGCCGCGAGCGCGCCCAGGAACCGCGAGCCGAAGGCATAGGGCCGGATTCCGCCGGGCCACCGCGGCGACAGCCCGCCGGCCGCGTCGATCGGCATGCCGCGCCCCTCGGCCGCCGCGGCCGTCACCACCCCGGCGTGAAAGCTTCCGCGGAGCCGACCCGCGCGGGTGAGCCGCGACTCGTAGTAGACCGCGAGCCCCTCGATCAGCCAGGTCGGCGCGTACTCGTTGGGGAAGAGCCCCGGCGCCCGGCCGAAGACGCTGCGCGCGACGCGCCACCACCCGCGCGCCAGGTCGAGATGGAAGATGTGCGCCAGCTCGTGGGTGATGACGAGCCGCAGCCAGCGGTCGTAGCTGCCCAGCTCGAGGTCTCCGGCGGGCGGGTAGGCGTACACGACGATCACCGGCGTCGGGTAGGTTCTAGCGACACCGTTGGCCTCATCCACGTGGTCGGCGACGACGAGGTCGATGCGGCCGCGCGGGCTGGGCAGCTCCGCCGCGAGCGCTGCGTACGCGGCTTCCGCTTCGCCCGCCGCGCGCCGGCCCAGCTCTCGCTGGTCCGGGCGCACGTGCACGCGGAAGTGCGCGGTCTCGAGCGTCCACCAGCGCCCGCCGGGATGCGCCTGCGCGGACAGCGCGCACGGCAGCGCCAGGGCGAGCATGACCCGGAACGCGGCCCGGCCCTTCTTCATCGCTCCGGAGTCGCCAGTTCCCGCAAGTACGCTTCGATGCCGAGCGCGACGCCCCGCGCGTACGCGTCCTGGAAGCCTGCCGTCCGCAGCGCGTTCTCCTGCTCGGGAATCATGAGGAAGGCACCCTCGGTGAGGACCGCCGGCATCCACGTCGGCCGCACCAGCGCGAGATCGCCGCGGCCGATGCCGAGGTTCCTGAGCCCCATCTCGTGGACCATCGCGTCCTGGACGAGAAAGGCGAGCCGAGACGCGCGCGGCTGGAAGTAGTACGCGCTGGTGCCGTGGTTCTCGAACGGGTTCACTCCGTCCGGGAACGCGTTGTTGTGGATCGAGACGAGCACGTCGGCATTGGCCCGCTCGGCCATCGTCGTCCGCTCGTACAGGCCGATCGCCGTGTCGGTCGTGCGAACGATGACGACCCGGGCGCCCGCTTCCTCCAGCATCCGTGTCAGCGCCAGCCCGACCGCGAGGTTCGCGTCCGCCTCCCTGAGGCCGGTGGGACCGGTGGCGCCGAGCGGTGGATGACCGGGGTCCACGGCGATGGTGCGGCCCCGCAGCGGATGCGCGCGGTCGATGGCCGGCGGCCGCCTTATCTCGAGGATCAGGTCGTTCCCTTCCCACCGGGCGCGGTAACCGAAGACGCGGGCCGAAAGCTCGAAGCTCACCGTGACTTCGTCCTCCGTCGCCTGCGACCACGTCATCCGCGTCACCAGCGGATCGGTGCCGCCGTACTGGAGCCAGTCGAGGTCCGACTGCGCGCCGTAGAGGCGCAGGGTGACGCGGCGGTCTTCCTCGTCTACGCGGAAGGGGATCCGCGCCCCGAGGGTGACCCGAGCCACGACACTCGAGTCACCAGGCGTGAGCCGCACCAGGCCCACCCGGCTCCACGGCGGCGGCGTCCCCGCGGGCAGCGTACCGGCGACCTCGGCGAGGAACACCCATGCCGACGCGATGCGCGAGAGGGGCACCCGCACGAACTCGTTCACTCGGCCGCTCACCGCGGCGATCGTCCCGTTGCGGAAGAACCAGTCGTACGTCCCGGCCGGCATCGGCATGCCGATCGCCGCGCCGCGCGTGGCGCCGGTGTGTGCCGTGTCGTCGTCGAGCACGACCACCGGGCGTTGCGCGGGATCCACCACAGCGAGGCGGAGCGGGAGCGGCGCGCGCGCCGTGTCGGCCCCGACCGCGACGACGACCCAGGCGGCCGAGGCCGTGTCGGGCGCGGAAGGGAGCGGAGCTGCCGACGTCACCGCCGGCAGCGCGCCGCCCAGCGCCAGCGCGGGGAAGACGCCGACGTAGCGGGTCAGCGTGCGTTCGGCGCGCCGGGATGGCCGTACATCGAACGGCCCGTACTCCACCGAAAGCCCGGTGTCGGGCGCGAGCGGCACCCGGCGCCCGCCGGGAAGCCGCAGCGCGACCTGGGCTCCCGGCGCGGCGCGAACCGATACCCGAACCGGCTCGCCAAGCTCGGCCCAGCGGTTGCCACGCGGCTCGATCGAGCCGCGATCCAGCCACGCGCCCGCCGCCGGCGGCGCGAAGCGGCGCGGAAGCCGGAGGCGGTGACCGAGCTCGACGCTGTCCCCGCCGCGTCGCGCCACCAGGTGGAGCGTGGCCGCGGTATCATCGGGAAGGGGGAGCCAGGCGAGGAACGCGCCATTCGGCGCGACGGGCACGGGCCGGCCGTCGATCGTCAGGCTGGCGCGCCCGCTGCCGGTGGACCCGAAGAGGAAAGTGCTGTCGCGCGCGGTGACCTGGGTCCCCGCGGCTGGGTAGACGACCCGGAGATCCAGGGGCCCGTCAACCGGCGGAATAGTGGGGAGCGGCGCGGTCCGCCGGCTCGGCCGGAGCTGGGCCTCCAGATCCCCGAGGCCGATTCCGAACCCAAGGACGGCGGCCAGAAAGGTTGCGAGCCGGAAATGTGTCATCGAGCGCGCAACGTACACCAACTTGCGTTCCACCGTCAATTTGGCTCAGTTGACCTCCCCCTGAATCAGCCCGTATATTGGCCAACCGAACCGCTGCGAACGACTTGCGGGGGCTTTCTTACTTGTGACTACCTGCGCGCACTGCGGCCGGAAGAACGAGTCCGACTCGCGGTTCTGCATGGATTGTGGAAAGCCGCTCTCCGTTTCGGCGATGGCAGTCGGCGCGCCGGCCGGAAGCAGCGGCATGCCCGCTACGCGCGTCTATGATGCCGGCGGCGCGAGCGACGCATCAGGGGTGAAGTGCAGTTCCTGCGGGCATGCGGTGGACATCACGATGCCCTTTTGCGCCTATTGTGGCGCCAAACTGGAGGCGGCAGCCGTGGCTACGTCCGCTACTCCCTGCCCCAAGTGCGGCGCGGAGATCACCAGCGCCGACTACAAGTTCTGCCCCAACTGCGCGAGCTCGCTCGGCGCGGGCGCGGCGGCGTCCGTGCCGCACGAATCGACCGCCCTCTTCTCCGCGCAGAAGACCGCTCCCAAGCCGCCGGTGCAGCTGGTGCTGGTGGCGGAAGATGGCACCAAGGGAACCAAGTTCGCGCTGGTTGGCGAGGAGACGACGATCGGGCGCGCCGGGGCGGACCTCACCTTCCCGGACGACGCGTACATCTCGCCGATCCACGCCCTGGTGCTGTGGAAGGACGGCAAGCTGTCGGTCCGCGACTTGGGGTCTCGGAACGGAACCTGGATCTTCCTCGAGGGGCCGCACAAGCTGGTCGACGGCGACCTGATCCTGATCGGCTCGCAGCTGCTGCGGTTCCGGCGGCTCGGCTATCCCGGCCCGCACCCGCCGGACGCGGACGCCACCCGGCGGATGGGCTCTCTGGTTCCGAGCGCTGACATCGCGTCGGTGGGGCAGCTGCGCTCGGACGGGAGCGTGCGCGACGTGTTCCATCTCTCGCCGGGGCGTGACGTGGCGCTCGGGCGCGACCGCGGTGACTGGCCGTTCGGGTACGACCCTTCCATGAGCGGCGCGCACGCGGTGATCCGCTCCGAAGACGCGGACTTCGTGCTGGCCGACGCGGGCAGCCGCAACGGCGTGGCGGTCGCGGCGCGGGGCGACGTCCAACTCAGGAAGAACTCCAAGCTCCTGGTGGGTGACAAGCTGATGATGGTGGAGATGACGTGAAGACCTGTCCGGTCTGCGGACGCGATTTCCCGGACAACGTCAAGTTCTGTCCGAACGACGGGCAGACCTTGCGGGCGAAGAGCGCGTCCGCGGACCTCGTGGGGCAGGTCGTCGCCGACCGCTACCACATCACCAAGAAACTCGGCGAGGGCGGCATGGGTGCCGTGTACCTCGGCGAGCACGTGAAGATGGGGCGCAAGAGCGCCATCAAGGTGATGACCCAGGCGATGGTGCACGACCCCGACGCGGTGAGCCGCTTCAACCGCGAGGCCGCCAACGCCAGCCGCATCTCGCACGCCAACGTCTGCCAGATCTACGACTTCGGCGAGACGAGCGACGGGCTGATCTACCTCGCGATGGAGTTCATCGAGGGGTGCGCGCTCACCGACCTGGTCGACCGCGAGGGCGCCCTCCCGCCGGCGCGCGCCGCCGCGATACTCAAGCAGGCGGCCGATGCGCTCCAGGCCGCACACGACCTCAGCATCGTCCACCGCGACCTCAAGCCCGACAACATCATGATCGTCGAGGGCCGCGACGGCACGGACATCGTGAAAGTCGTGGACTTCGGCATCGCGAAGGCGATGGCGGGGGACGAGACCGGCCAGAAGGTCACCAAGACGGGTCTGGTGGTAGGCACGCCCGAATACATGAGCCCCGAGCAGCTCTCCGGCGACAAGCTCGACGGGCGGAGCGACATTTACTCGCTGGGGCTCGTGCTTTACCGTATGTTGACCGGCGTGCTGCCGTTCCAGGCCGACAGTGCGCAGGAGACGATGATCAAGCGACTCACCGACGACCCGACGCCGCTGGTGGACTCGCGTCCCGACATCGTCTTCCCGGACACGATGCAGGCCGTCCTCGACAAGGCGCTCGCGCGGTCGCCCTCGGAGCGTTACCAGAGCGCCGCCGAGTTCGGGCGCGACACGATGGAGGCGGTCGCGGGGCTGGCGGTGCCTTCGACTCGGGTGGATGTCGCGCCAGCGAACGTCGCGACGCAGCTGATGACCGAGGACCACGTCGAGGAGCTGACCAAGAACGTAGCCGCCAAGAAGAAGGTGGCCCCCGCGGCGGCCGCGGCCGCTCCGGCGCCCGCGAAGAAGTTCCCGCTGGTGCCGGTCTTGGGCGGAGTGGGCGGGGTGGCGGTGCTGGGCGCGGTGGCGGTCCTGGCGATGGGCCGAGGTAGGGGCGACAATGTGACCGACTCTGCGCAGACGCAGCATCCGAACTCGCTCCAGGTGGCAGCCGCGAACCCGAACACGACGCCGACGGTCGGGCGGCCCATTCCGAACAACCCGCCGCGGCCCCGGCCCGATTCAGGCGGGGTGAACAACCCACCCCGGCCGGATACCGCGGGCCGCGCCAACCCGCCGCCGGCGCCGGGGGCAGTGTCCATCGCCGATTCGCTGCGGCAGATGGACGATCTCGTGGACGCCCAGAGCTGGGACGCCGCACGGCGGACCGGCACGTTCATTTGGACGTCAGCGGCCGCAAGCGGCTCCCAGAAGGCACGCGCCGCGCGCACTATCGCCAACACCTTCGGTGAACAAGGCAACAACGATCAGATGATCAATTGGTACCGAAACTCGCTTCGCTACGACCCCAACAACGCGTCCGTCCTCGATATCCTGAACCGGCTGGGGGTCAATCCGTGAGCGACGCTCCGGTGAAGGTCGAAGTGTTCGGCCGGACCGACGTCGGCCAGGCGCGGGACCACAACGAGGACAGCTTCCTCGTCGCGGACCTGTCGCGGCGTAACGCCTCGCTCCAGCCCGAGGTGCGGGAGCACGAGGTCGGGCCGCGTGGCTCGCTCTTCATCGTCGCGGACGGAATGGGCGGCGCTGCCGCGGGTGAGATCGCCAGCGACATGGCCATCGACACGGTCTACAACCATATGGTCGCGGAGTGGGGTAGTGACCAGGAGAACACCGAGCAGCGCTTCGCCTACCGGCTGAAGGAAGCGGTCGAGTTGGCCAACCAGAACATCCACGAGTTCGCCAAGACCCACATCGAGCACCGCGGCATGGGGACGACGACCACCGCCGCCGGCGTCTATCAGGGCGCGCTCTACCTCACCCAGATCGGCGACAGCCGCGGTTACCTCATCCGTCACGGCAAGATCACGCAGATCACCAAGGACCAGTCGTTGATGCAGCGGCTGGTCGACGCCGGCGAGCTCACCGAGGAGGAGGCCGCCGTCAGCGAGCGGCGCAACATCATCCTCCAGGCCCTCGGCCCCGACCCGCACGTGAAGGTGGACCTGACCCGTCAGGACCTCCGCAAGGGCGACCTGCTGGTGATGTGCTCCGACGGGCTGTCGGGCCTGGTGAAGAACGACGACATCCTGCGGATCGTGACCCAGAACACCGAGCTGGTCGCGATCTGCAAGGAGCTCATCGACCTGGCGAACACCCGTGGAGGCCCGGACAACATCACGTGCATCGTCGCAAGATTCGGCGGCGAGGCGCTCCCCGACACGGACGGCAACGAGCCGGTGGGCCATCAGGTCTACCCGCTCCTCGACACCGAGTCCACGACCGAGCCGGTGCCGATCTACCAGCCTGAGACCGACTCCAGCGCGCGCAGGACGGAGGCGGTCGCGCCGCCGCAGCCTGCCCCGCAAAAGAAGAAGTGGTGGCCGTTCTGATCGCCGGCGGCGCTGAGCAGCGGTTCGTATCGTGAAGTGCGAGATCCGCATAGTCTCGGGGGCCCGCGCCGGGCAGCACGACGTCTTCGACAAGTCGTACATCGGCATCGGCAGGCACCCGCTCTCCGACGTCCGCTTCGACGCCGAGAAGGACCTCGACGCCTCCACCCGCCACGCGGCGATCGTCAGGACCGGCGACTCGTACCTCCTGCGCGACCTCGGCAGCCGCAACGGGACTTTCGTGAACGGCGAGAAGATCGAGGGCGACCGCACCCTGGTCGACGGTGACAAGCTGCGCTTCGGTGTGCACGGCCCCGAGGTCGAGTTCAACGTGCAGCGCGAGCAGGAGGAAGTGATAATGGCCGCGGTGCACGCGCCGGCGCCGGCCCCGCGCGAGACGCGCGACCCCGCGGTCGCACCACCCCCGCCACCCCCGGCCAGCCACAGCCCCGCGACCGACGCACCGCAGGGGGCTGCACCGCCCTCCGGGCCGTCGAAGACGTCGGTTCTGCGCGCCGAAGTCCGCGCCCAGGCCTTGCGCGTCCGGGCGATGACGATCGTGCTCTTCATCGTGATGGTCGGTGCGGCGGCGATCCTGCTCTGGCAGGGCCGGACGGCGCAGCAGCAGATGGCCGCGTCCGACACGACGATCTCCGCGCTGCGCGGCCAGATCCAGACACTGCTCACCGCGAAGGCCGACGCCGATTCCCTGGTGGCCCGCCTGCGGCGGGACCTCGGGCGCGAGACCGACCCGTCCCGCCGGCGGGTGCTCCAGCAGCGGTTCGACAGCGCGCGCACGCGACAGACCAACATCACCGCGGCGCAGGGCGTGGACTACAACGCTATCATGCGCGCGAACCAGAGCGCCATCGCCGTCATATACGTCCGCTTCGCCGACACGATGCAGATGGACCAGGGGACGGCGTTCTCGGTCTCGACGAGCGGCGTGATGATCACCAACCGCCACGTGGTGATGAACGAGGCGGGCGAACGCCCGCGCGACATCGCCATCCAGTTCTCCGGGTCCGCTGAGGTGCTGCCCGCGCGTCTGGTGCGGGTCGCCCCCGACGCCGACCTCGCGGTGATCCAGCTCGAGTCGCGGGGCCCATTCCCCGCGGTGGCGGGGCTCGCGGACGGCGCGGGGGACGTAGCCGAGGGGGCGCCCGTCGCCCTGGTCGGCTTCCCCGGCGGCGGCGGCGAGCCGGGCGCCGTACCGCGCGCCAAGCTCGTGACCGGCAGCGTGAGCCGCGTCCTCCCCGACTCGATGCTCGAGCTCGATGCCTACAGCGGGCAAGGCGCGAGCGGCAGCCCCATCTTCGATCGCAACGGCCGAGTGATCGGCGTGGAGTTCGGCGGCATCGGCGGGCGGATCATCCGCGGCCTGCCCATCCGGCGCGCCCGGCCGCTGCTTCCCTCCTGAGGAGGTTCCCATGAGACTCACTGTCCGACCCGCGCTCGTCGCGGGCGCGCTCGCCGCCTTCGCCGCGGCCGCGTGCAACGACGTGCCGTTCGCCCCCAGGTGGGACGCCGACTGGTACGTCCCGCTGGCCTCGCGGAAGATCGAGCTCCTGGGCCCGTTCCCCCCGGTTGTACCGGCGGGCACCAGCGCCAACGTGAGCTTCCCCGCGCAGCCGCAGAAGCTCGACGCCTCCATCGGCGCCATCCTGCAGCGGGACCTGGATTCGGCCTTGCTCGTCATGACGCTGGCCAAGTCGGTGGCGATCTCGGCTCTCGACACGCTCTTCGTGGCGTCGAGCCTCGCCAACCTCACCAACGGCGCCGCCTCGACGATCGTCTTCCCCATGACCCTCCTGACAAGCGACACGCGCGTCGAGGACACGCTGGTCGTGAACGCCGCCGGCCTCGGCATGATCCAGACCGTCGCGGCGGCACAGGACCCGCTGTTCATCCAGGTCCGCGGCCGGGCGACGTACCCCGGGCCTGGCACGCTCATCATCACCGCCACGGACTCGATCGGCATCAGGCTCGCCCTGATCGCGCGGATCGGCGTCTCCACCCGCTAGGAGGAAGCCATGCGACGCACATCGCTCGTCCTGGCCGGCCTCCTCGCGCCGGCGGCGCTCAGCGCCCAGCTCCCCGACCCCTCGCCGCGCGCCCTCGCGATGGGCGGGGCTTACACCTCGCTCGCCCGCGGCTACGAGACCGTGGCCTGGAACCCGGCGATGCTGTCCGCCAACGGCCGGCCCGGCCTGAGCATCGGCCTGCCGCACCTCAGCCTCGAGGTCGGCAGCAACACGTACAACTGGGGCGACTTCAAGAAGAACGCGAACCACTTGCTGAGTGACACGGACAAGCAGTACCTGCTGGACCAGATCGGGCTGGACGATTCCGTGCTCACGGTGCGGGGCATCACCGGCATCTCGCCGTTCGGGATCTCAATCGGCCCGTTCGCTTTCGCCGCGGGCACGACCGGGGACTTCGACTTCTCGGTCGGCCGCGATGCCGTGGAGCTGGCCCTGTACGGCAACGCCGCGCGAAGCGGGCCTTCCGAGTTCTTCACGGCGCGCGGCTCCCGCGCGCGGGGCTGGGCGGCAACGACGGTGGCCGGCAGCGTGGCGCACTCCTTCAGCCTTCCCGCGGGACGACTCTCGCTCGGAGTGACGTACAAGAAGGTGATCGGCCACGCGCTCGCCCGCGCCGCCGAGACGTCCAGCAGCTTCGGCGTCAACCCGGCCTTCACCGTTAACGCGGCGGGCCACGCCATCTACACGAACTACGCGAGCGACTTCGACCCCCAGGGCCCCGGCGACCTACTGAGCGGCGAGGGGACGCCGGGCTCCGGCTACGGCGTGGACGTGGGCGGCGTGCTCCAGCTCGGCGGGAGCCGGCTCACCTTGTCGGCGGTGCTGGTGAACGCGGTCGGCAGCATGACGTGGGACGCTTCGCGTTTCGCTTACGAGCGCGCCACCTTCCAGGTCGTGCAGACCGCGGGCGGCGGCGTTCAGGACACGCTGATCCGGACCACGCTCCAGACCGAGGCTGAGATCAACGCCGACCCCATCGCGCGCGCGTTCCGCGACTCCCTCCTCGAGGACGCGAGCTTCGCGCGGCTCCTCAGGGTGGGAATCGCCTACCGTCGCGGGATGCTGTCCCTCGCAGCCGGCGGGCAGCTGCGGCTCTCCGAGGGGCTCGACCGCCAACCCCAGCGACAGATCTCCGGCGGCGCCGAGTACCGGCTGCTGCACGTGCTGCCGCTGCGGGCGGGCGTGGCGACGGATTTCAAGTCGCTGATACTGTCGGGCGGGACCGGCATCCAGTTCCTAGGAGTGAATATCGATCTTTCGGCCGCGAGCATCAGTGGAAGTGAGAGGCCGGGGGTGGTGTTCGGGGTGGGGATGGGGCTGATCTGGTGAGCGCCAGGTAATCAGGCGTCAGTTGGCGGTAGAGTTGCAGGGTTGCAAAGTTGCAGCGGCTGACAGGCGGAAGGAGGCAGGGGACAGGAAGGGGGACAGCGATCGTCCGCAAGGGCACTGTCCCCCGCCACCTGTACGCTGGAAACCGCTGTAACTCTGCAACTCTGCAACTCTACGGACGCCTTCCAACTGACTTCTTGAGGACCCATCCTAGCACCGCTGCCGCCCCGCCTCCGGCCATCCAACCCGCCGAACCCACGACGATCCCTCCGATCGCCAGCATCAGTCCCATGACCTGCATCAACACCGCGGCCGCCTCGGCGAGATCGCGTCCCAGCGCCGACGCCGGCTCGGCGCCGACCCTCGCCCGCACCAGCCCCCATCCCGGTCCGCCCGGCCGCGCGCGGCGGTAGAACGCGTCGAGTGTCTCCGGACGCTCCGGCGCGGTCAGCAGCATGACCGGCACCCATACGGCCATGGTGCCGAACGCGGTGATCGCGAGCTTCACGCCGAACGCCAGCTCCGCCAGGTCCGGCACCGCCGCCAACAGCACCGCGATCGTCGTGCCCATCACCAGCGCCGTCCACTCCGCCCACGCGTTGACCCGCCACCAGAACCAGCGCAGCAGCAGCACGGTGCCCGTTCCGTTCCCGAACAGGATCATGAACCGGAACACCTTGCCGACGTCGGACATGAAGAAACTGGCCAGGGCGGCGATCACGGTTATGGCCACCGCGGCGACGCGGCCCACCATGACGAGCCGGCGCTGGTCCGCATCCGGGGCAACGAAGCGCTGATACAGGTCGCGCACCGCGTAGGAAGCGCCCCAATTGACCTGGGTCGAGACGGTGGACATGAATGCGGCGAGCAGCGACGCGAACACCAGGCCGAGCACGCCCGCCGGCAGGTACTTCAGCATCATGAGTGGATAGGCCAACTCGGGGTCGTCCAGCTGGGGGAGGACGACGATGGCGGCGAGCGCGACGATGACCCACGGCCAGGTGCGCACCACGTAATTCAGGATGTTGAAGAACCCCGCGGCCCGTTCCGCCTCGCGTTCGTTCCGCACGCTCGAGAGACGCTGCACGAACATCCCGCCGCCGTCGGCGAGCCGGTACGACCACCACTGGATCGTCAGGTAGGCGAGGAAGGTGCCGAACGGGAGCGCCAGGTCACCCGGTCTCGGCACGATGCGCAGCGCGTCCGCGCGCCCCGCCGCGACGAGCTGCGCCCGCAGCCCGCCGAGGCCACCGACCTCGTGCAGCGCGTAGCCGGCCACGAGGAACGCGCCCACCAGCGCCAGCACCAGTTGGAGGAAGTCCGTCGTCACCACGCCCCAAAGCCCGGCCGCGCCGGCGTACACCAGCGTGAGCACGACGATGAACACCACGGCCCAGAGTTGCGGATCGCCGGGCAGGTCGAAGACGCTCACCACGTCGAGCGCGACCAGCACCTTCCGCATCGCCAGCATGCCGTAGCCGATCGCGATGCAGTTGAGCGGGATGCCGAAGAAGAACGCGCGGGTGGCGCGGAGCACGGCGGCGGGCCGGCCCGCGTAGCGCAGCTCGATGAGCTCGGCGTCGGTCATCACCTCCGCGCGCCGCCATAGCCGGGCGAGCACCACGGCCATGAGCACGTGCGCGAACGCGAAGCTCCACCACTCCCAGTTCCCCGCGATGCCGCGCCGCGCCACCAGACCCGCCACGTAGAGCGGCGTATCCACGTTGAACGTGGTGGCGGCCATCGAGGCGCCCGCGAGCCACCATGGGATCCCCCGCCCGCCGACGAAGTACTCGGCCAGGCTCTTCGAGCCGCGCCGGGCGAGCCACAATCCGAGCCACAGGGTACCGCCGAGGTACCCGGCGACGACGACCCAGTCGATAGCGCTCACCCTGAGAAGTCCAGCGGATCAGGCGTCCAGAAGGAAGTGCGCCGCCGCGCGCTGCATCACCTCGTCACCGCTCCAAGCGCAGAGGACCGGCTGCTCGCCGGGGATCCTGGAGGCGTGCCGCGGATGGCCGAAGAGCACCACCGTCGCGGGGGTCGCGAGGTGGGCCTCGAGCTGGTGGACGATGAACGGCTTCAGCACCCCGCTCTTCTTCCCCGCCTTCACATCGGCGAACAGGATGACGACGCGCTCGCCGCCGGGACCGATCTCGATGCCGCGCTCCTTCAGGGCGTTGGTGAACGCGGAGCGTGGCGGCAGCGGGACCGGGAGACCGATGTCGTCGTCCACGACGTGAACGCTCACCGGGCCCCGCAGCCGCTGCACGGCGCCGCGCAGCACCAGGAGCGAGTCCCTCGCCATCGGCGACGGCGCGGGCGGTTTCGCGTCGGAGCCGGTAGCCGAACGCGCGCGACCGGCCGCGGCCCGCCGCCGGGCGACGGCTTCCGTCAGGCGCGACGCCGGCAGCGTCCCGGCATCGATCGCCGCGTCGATCGCCGCGACGACCCCGGCTACGTCCTTCGGGTAGAGCAGCAGGTCACACCCCGCGGCGAGCGCACGCACGGCGCCTTCGGCCTCCGTGGTCTGCTGGAGCGCGCCCTTCATGATGAGCGCGTCGGTGACGACGAGTCCGTCGTACCCCAGCTCGCGGCGCAGCAGTTCGGTCAGGATGCGGGCCGAGTACGTGGCGGGCACGCCCGACGGGTCCAAGGCCGGATACGCGACGTGTGCGGTCATCACGCTCGCCACGCCCGCGGCGATCGCATCGCGGAACGGACCCAGGTCCGCCTCGAGGCTCGCCCGGTCCGCCGCGACCACGGGCAGCTCCGCGTGCGAGTCGCTGGTGGTGCGGCCGTGGCCGGGGAAGTGCTTGGCGCACGCGAGCGCCCCTTCGGCCTGGCATGATTCGATCCACGCACTCGCCAGCGCGCCGACCCGCTCAGGGTCGTCGCTGAAACTGCGGGTCTGGACGATCGGGTTCGCCGGCTCGATGTCGAGGTCCACGACGGGCGCCAACACCCAGTTGATGCCGACGTCGCGCGCCTCGCGCGCCG
>JAUYOW010000025.1 GCA_030697825.1 Gemmatimonadales bacterium
CGGGTTGTACTGGACAGCGCGGATGCCGGCGTGACTGAAGGCCAGCTTGAGGTAGCGGTTGCCGGCCTTGGAGCCCGAGCGATGGCGGGTGCGGCCGGCCGAGTTGTCCGCGCCGGGCAGCAGGCGGCAGTAGGAGAAGAACTGCCGGGCCGAGGGGAAGCGAGTGATGCCGTCGATCTCGGTGTAGAGGGTGAACGCGTTCACCTTGCCCAGGCCTGGGATCCACAGCAGCCGCTGGACGTCGGCGTTGGGGATGAGGTACGGGTAGAGGGCGCGCTCGAGCGTGGCGATCTGCTCGGTGAGCAACTTGATCTGGGCTTCATGACAGGCGGCCTGCAATTGGTAGAGCTCATCCAGCTCGGCAACGGTCTGGGCGTTGAACTTCTCCAGCAGGCGGTCGATGCTGTTCTGGGCGCTGACGCATTTCTCGACCAGGCGCAGCCGGCTGCGCATGAGATCGCGCGGACCCCGCTGGGCGGGCGCGATCATGTGGGCCATCGGGATCAGGTCAGCGCGGAGCAGCAGCGCCAGGGTGTCGGAGTCGACCTGGTCGGTCTTCACCTTGGCCGCGGCGATCGCCTTCAGGCGAGTCGCGTGGGCCAGGACCAGCTCCACGCCCAGGCCAGCCAGCGTGTCGGCCAGCCAGTACCAGCCGCCGGTGGATTCGACGACGGCCCGGTGAGGCCCGGGGAATTCGGCGAAGTACCGCGCCACCTCGAGTGGCGTGCTCGCCACTCGGCTCTGTTTGACGCGCGGGCCTTCGGGCCCATAGGTTGTGATCACGCAGAACTGCTTGTGTTGGTCGATGCCGGAGTGCCACATCGGAGTGCCCTCCTGGGGTGACGGTTCGCGATCTCGGTCGATCTCCGAAACGGTACCCCTTGAGGGCACTTCTTGGAAACATCAAGCGCGTTAAGTTGACGAGCCGCGGCGCGCCGCACATCGTACGGGCGGCCGCAGCGACGGTGGCCGCCGCGGCTCGCAACTTACGCGCTGTCCGTTAGGCGCCATTCGGAGGCTATGATGTTCCGGCTGCGTTTCCCCGAAGGAGAGATCGAGCACTGGGCCGCCCGGTACCAGTACGCCGGCGAGCGGGAGCTGATCGCTGGCCCGGTCGCGGCGGCGCGCCAGCGCGGCTATCTACGAATGCCAGAGTTCCTTGAGATAGCGCGCTGGAAGACTCCGCGCAGCCGCAGCCGCTGCGCGAAGAACGATCCTAGCTTCGTGGAAGAGGTGACGCGCCTCGCGCTGCAGCCGAATACGTCACCTCGCCTTCGTATCGAGTCTCTCACGCTCTTGTCGGGGGTCGAATGGCCCACGGCCTCCGTGATTCTACACTTCTGCCATCGGGAGCCTTACCCGATTGTCGACTTCCGCGCACTCTGGTCTCTCAGTTGCGCTGTCCCTGCCCGCTACGACTACCCCTTCTGGGTCGCCTACACGGAGTTTGCCCGCGGTCTGTGCAGGCGTGTTGACCTCGACAGCCGCACGCTCGACCGTGCTCTCTGGCAATACTCCAAGGAGCGCCAGAATGGCGCCTAACAAGCGCATGAAGATCCCAAGCCGGCTGGCCGCTCAGGCTAACGCACGGTGTTCACCACCCAGACCGCATCGAGCTGGCGCCCCGACCAGAATGCTTGCAAACTCTACGGAGAGCTAGATTAGATACAAGGCTGCTTCCACACCAACCTCGCGCAACTTCCTCCATGGTGAATGGATCGTGCCTCTATGCGGTGCGGGCAGCCGACTCGAGCGGTTTCACAGTCGCTGGGGCAAGACACTGCTTTGATCCAGGTCACCCCACTAGCCACTCCGGAGGGGAGTCATGATCGCGCTCCTGATCGCCGCGTTACAGCAGTCCGCACCGCTACCGCCCGCCGCGGCGGACACGTCGCCTTTTCGGCGGCTGGAACTCCCGGCCCCGAGCCTCACCCGCGGGGCCTCGGGGATGCCGGGGCCGCGATACTGGCAGCAGCGTGCCGACTACACGATCCGCGTGTCGCTCGATACCGCAACACACTTGCTCTCGGGCTCGGCCACGATCCGGTACGCGAACCACTCCCCGGACACGCTGCGGTACCTCTGGTTCCACCTCGAACAGAACCTGTTCCGCCCGGACAGCCGCGGCGCGGCGCTGAACGCGGCACCCAACAGCGCCGGCATGCGGTTCGCGGGCACCTGGTTCCAGGGCCGCGGGATGACCGTCACGACCGCCGCGGCCGTCCGGCGCGCGCGCGGAGGCACCGTGACGCGGTCGCCGCTCACCGCGCGCGTCAACGGCACCGCGCTCCGCGTTGACCTCGACCAGCCGCTCGCTCCGGCGGGGACCGTCACGCTCGACCTGGCCTTCGAGTACCAGGCGCCCGAGAAAGGGACGTTCCGGACGGTGCAGGCCCCGCTGGGCGAGGGCCGCGTCTATGAGATCGCGCAGTGGTACCCGCGGGTGGCCGTCTACGACGACGTGCGCGGGTGGAACACGGAGCAGTACCTCGGCAACGGCGAGTTCTACCTGGAGTACGGCGACTTCGACGTGTTCATCACCGTGCCGCGGAGCTTCATCGTGGCGGCGACCGGAAGCCTCGCGAACGAGGCCGAGGTCCTGACGCCAGCGCAGCGCGCCCGCCTAGCCCTGGCCCGGCGATCCGATTCGACCGTTGCCATCATCGCGAAGGCGGAGGTAGGACACCCGGCGTCACGGCCGGCCGGTGACGGACCCACCCTCACCTGGCACTTCCGCGCAACGAACGTCCGGGACTTCGCGTGGGCCGCCGCGCCCCACTTTCGGTGGGATGCCGTCGGGTGGGAGGGGATCCTGGCGCAGGCCTTCTACCCGGCCACGGCGCCCCCGAGCTGGACGTGGAGAGGGTGGCCGCCCGACTCCACCTGGGCGCATTCGGCCGAGCTGGTGCGGTTCGCCATCCGGCACTACTCCGAGAAGTGGTTCCGCTATCCCTACCCCACCGCGACCAACGTGCACGGCCCCACCGGCTCGATGGAATACCCCATGCTGTGCTTCTGCGGCACGGGGGCCAGCGTGCGGGACCTCACGGCCGTGACGCTGCACGAGATGGCGCACCAGTGGTTCCCGATGATCGTGGGCTCCAACGAGACCGCCCACGCCTGGATGGACGAGGGGTTCGCCGATTTCCTCAAGGTCTACGGCTGGCGGACCTCGTATCCCAACGAGCCGTTCGCGGCGAGAGGCCAGGCGGTGGATCACTGGACCCGCATGGCCAGCAGCTGGGCGCTGGCGGACTCGTGGACCGCCGCGGCGACCCGCGGACGCGACGAGCCGCCGATGATCCATCCGGATCGGGCGCGATCCGGCTGGTCGCAGTACACCAAGCCGCAGGCGGCACTGTACCTCCTGCGGCATCACGTGCTGGACGACACCACCCGGTTCGACGTCGCGTTCCGCGAGTACATCCGCCGCTGGGCCTTCAGGCACCCCACGCCGGCGGACTTCTTCCGCACGATGGAGGACGCGCTCGGCGAGGACCTGTCGTGGTTCTGGCGCGGCGTCTTCTACCGGACGGACATCGTGGACCTGGCGGTGGACTCGGTCGTCGCTCGCCCGGACACGACGGGACGCCGGATCACGAGGATTCACCTGGCGAGCCGCGGAGGGCTCCCCATGCCGGTCGTGCTCCGGCTCACGTTCGCCGACAGTACCGCGCAGCTGGTTCGACTACCCGTGGAGATCTGGTATCGCGGAGACCGATACGTCTACGCCAGGGAGTTTCCGGTCGAGGTCAGCCGCGTCCAGATCGATCCAGAGGAGGTTCTGCCCGACGTGCGGCGGGAGAACAACGTGTGGCCGAGCACGCCGTAGCCACACGGGGCACGTCTCCGGTGACCGCGGTGGCCGCGCCACGCTGGTAATCGCCCTCGTCTGGCTTCTCATTGCCCCTAGCATGAACACCTCTGCTGATGCGGGGTTCGGCGGACCTGTCGTCAACCTCGACCCTATCCGGTCGCACGACGACGAGGGCGCGGCCCGACCGCTTCACTCAATCCACGCGGCCTAACTGGCCGTTGGACTTGTCGGCGGGCCGCCGGAAGGACTCCTGCGCGCTCGCCATCCGGTGGCAGGGCGACCTCGGCGCGTGTAGAATGGCCTCGGTGGCAGTGCCCGTTCGGTGCGGCTGCGAGCTCCGTGGTCCGGCGGCCCGCCGCAAGTCAACGGCATCGTGTTATGCCGCACCCCTCAGCACACGTTTGAGCCCTCCCCTTGCGCTGTGTATATACGCTAGTATATTCGTCCGGTGGAGTTCGCGTGGGATCCCCCCAAGAGCGAGGCGAACCTCGAGGCACGGGGGTTCGATTTCGCGTTCGCCACCCTCATCTTCGAGGGGCCCACGCTGGAGCGTGAGGACCGGCGCCAGGCCTATGGGGAGCGGCGCATCGTGGCGGTCGGCCTGGCGCAGGGCATCCCCCTCACGGTGGTCTACACCGATCGCCGGTCCGGGGACCGCGTGGAGCGTCGGATCATCTCAGCCCGGAGGAGCAATGGCCGTGAGCGGGAAGCGTACGAAAAGGCGCTCGGCCTCCGCTGAGCAGCCGCTGCGCGGTCGCGCCGACCTGAGACGGCTCCGGCGCGTGTCGGAGCGTGCCATCGAGGCATCCTCGCCGCCGGAACTCGCCGATTTGCCGGCGGACTTCTGGACGGACGCGCAGCTCGTCTGGCCGGTGGCAAAGCAGGCCATCTCGCTGCGGATGGACCGCGACGTATTGGAGTGGTTTCGCACCCAGGGCCCGCGCTACCAGTCGCGCATCAACGCGGTCCTTCGCGCGTACATGACGCACGCGCGCCGCCGCCGCGCTCGGTCGGGTGCGGCATAACACCATTATGCACTATCCGTTCAGTCAGAGAGCTGAGATATGGCGGAATACGGTGAATGGAATCGCAAAGGGGCAAGCCTTAGCGATGTAACGGCCAAGAAGGAATATGGAGTGAGCCAGGCCTTTATTGTGAAGGGCATCCGAGCTGGCAAGCTTGAATACCGAGACGGAGCGATATGGGGCAATCCATATCTTCGGGTCTTGAGGAGTCAACTCGAGCAATACATCGCTGAAGAGCTTGGCGCGGATTGTTTGTCGACCGGAAAGAACCAGACAGAGTTGCGCAAGATCAAGAAGGAAATGGCCGACCTGAAAAAGAGACTGGACGAGCTTCAGACTCGGAGGACAGAAATCGAGAAGGCCATAAGGAAGTCGCCGACCGAACCAGCGGGTGCAGCCGACAGCGCCAAAGCGCGCCGCGCCTGACCCGGAGCGTTAGGCCGCACCGGTGGACCGAAGCGACCCTCAAAACGCTGACACCTGACTATTCCCGACGGACTCCTAGCGGCGCGCGCAGGGCCTGAGCAGCGAGACCGCCTCCTTCTCGGTCCAGCCGAAGCGCGGCAGCTGCTCCACCAGCTCCGCGGCCCTGCGGCAGTGCTCTCCACCCCAGCGCGCGTACACCCGCGCCCCACCGTGATAGCCAAGATCCCACGACGGTCGTAACTCGACCGCGGCATCGAGCACCGGCGCCGCGACCTCGGGAGGAGCCTCGAACGCCAGCTTCCTCACCGCGTTCTCCAGCGAACCGGGGAACGGCGTGGCGATGGTCGGGTTGAGGCCGCGCAACGCCCGCAGCGCCTCGGCTGCGGCGCGCCGGTAGTCACCCTCGCCCGCGGCAGTCTCGGCCAGAATGCTCGTGGCGTACACCGAGTCGCCGCCGGCGGCACGGGAGCGCTCGAGGTAGGTTCGCGCCCCGGTGAGGTCTCGGCCGGCCGCCGTCGCGATGCCTGCGACCAGGAGGAGCCGCGCGTCGTTCGGGCGCTCGCGCAGAGCCGGCAGCACGTAGGTCAGCGCGTCCCGGAACTGGTCCCGCCCGAAGAGCACGCGCCCCACCGCGCCGCGCCGCTCAGCGTCCCTGGGTGCGAGGCGGAGCGCCTCCTCGGCGTAGCTGAGCGCGAACCGGTTCCCCGCCGGGAGGGCGCGGCCGTACGCCGCCTGCCATTCGCCCGGCGAGAGCCGCCAATCGGCGAGGTGGGGCAACGAGTCACCCGCCGCGGCCCTGATTCCCAGCAGGGAATCGAACGTGACCCCGACGCTCGTGGTGCCGAGGAGACCGCGCGCGGCGACAAACTCCAGCGACGGCCGGTTGTCGCTGTGCTGGAAGCGCGCCGCGCCGGCCAGGAGCGCGGTGCCGCGCTCACCCAGGAGGAACCGGCCGAGGAGCTGCGACGGCCGGTCGATCTCCAGCCAGTCGCGGAAACTGCGCGCGAGCGGCGTGCCCGGCGCCATCAGCGCGGCGACCCTCGCCTCGCTCCACCTGATGGGCCGGCGCGAGGCGAGCAGGACGAGGTCGCTGGGGTTGGAGTACCAGACCTCGACGTGCGGGAAGACCGCGCGCAGGTTGGCGACCACGACGCTGATGACGCCTTGCGGCACCCGATACGTCTGCACCCACTGCGAGAAGACACCATCATCGGCGAGGTGCGCGTTCACGACCCGGAAGAAGTCGCGCGTGAAGAGCGCGGCGACGCCCGCGATCCACGGGTTGCTCGGTTCGGCGACGATGACGTCGTACGGCTCGCGCGCGAGTTGGAGCGTGCTGCGCGCGTCGTCCTCGATGACGTTCACGCGGGGATCGTGGAGAACGTCGCGGTTGATCAGGTCGAATTGCGGCGCCGCGTCCAGGACCGCGCGCTCGATCTCCACCAGGTCGATGCTCTCCACGCCCGGCACGTCGGCAACGGTGCGCAGGGTGGCGCCGCTGCCGAAGCCGAGGACGAAGACGCGCCGGGGCGCCGGATGCGCGATCGCCGGCAGGAGCCCCACCATGACCTGGGTGTTCATGTCGGCGACGCTCGACGCGTCCGCCTTGCCGTTGCTCTTGAGCCAGGTCGCGCCGCCGTTGCGCCAGACCGATATCGCGGCGTTCCACCCCTCGTCGAACACCAGCTGCTCCGCGCCCAGGCCGCGGAGGAAGTTGTGCAGCTCGCGGCGTCCCATCGCCTCCTTGCCGTAGATCGCGGGGCCGCGATCGAGCAGCCGGCGCGACCAGCTCGGCGTCGCCAGCGCTATCACCAGAGCGAGCGCACCCATCACCAGCGGGAGGCGCTCCATCGGCAGCGGCATGCCGCCGGTCGCGCGCTCGCGGTAGAGCCACCACGCCATCACCGCCGCCGCGCCCACGTTCACCGCGACTCCGATCTCCAGCGTCCGTTCGCTCCCGATCAGATGAACGAGCACGAACCCGGTGACCACCGCCCCGACGATGCTGCCGAGGGTGTTGGCGAGGTACGCGCGGCCCGACTCGCGCCCCGTCGTGCCGGTGCGTTCCGCCGCCAGCTCGGCGAGGATGGGGAAACTGAGGCCCATGCCGACCGCCGGCGGTACCACGACGGCCGCGATCGCGAGCCCGTGCAGGACCAGCAGCTCCGTGGGTGAGAGGAACGTCACCTGGAGCGTGCCGACGATGTAGACGGGCAAGGCGCGGAAGAACGGGAACAGCAGCGCCGCCAGCACCGCGATCGCGCTCTGGATCAACGCCGACCGGATCAGGAGGTCCCGCGGCGGGCGGCCACGACCGATCGCCACCAGACTGCCCAGGCCGATGCCCAGGAGGAAGCAGGCGAGGATCGTGGTGAACGCGTAGGTCGAGCTTCCGACCACCAGCACCAGCACGCGGGTCCACGCGATCTCGTAGAGGAGCGACGCGAACGCCGTGATGGCGATCAGCCAGATCGCCAACCGCCGCGTTGCCGCATCCGCACCCCACGGCGCGCTCGGCGGCGCGTCGGCGGGTTCGGCGGTGCCGTCGTCGTCCGGCGCGCCGGCCGCCGCCGGGGCGCCGCGGGTGAGCGCCATGACCGCCGCCCCCAGGGCCAGGTTCACCAGCCCGGTCGCGAAGAGCGACTGCCGCAACCCGACGTACTCGATGAGGAAGTAGCCGGCGAGCATGCAGCCGGCGACGCCGCCCACCGTGTTGAGCCCGTAGAACAGCCCCAGCTCGCGCCGGAGATGCTCGGTGCGCGCGCCGGCGAAGGCGCGCGTCAGGATGGGCAGCGTGCCGCCCATGAAGAACGTCGGTATCAGCATGACCACGAACGCGAAGGCGAACTTGATGGCGGTGGCGGTCCACAGCCCGGGCTCAAGCGCGCGCGCGAGTTCCAGGTAGGCAGCACCCACTCCGCGGAAAACGAACGGCGACGCGATGCCGAAGGCGCCGATCGCCAGCTCGAGGATGCCGTACAGTCGGGCGGGGTTGGGGTGGCGGTCCGCGCGCCGACCCATGACGTACGCGCCCAGGCCGAGGCCGCCCATGTAGGCGGCCACGACGGTGGTGACGGAATGGATGGTGGAGCCGAAGAACTGGTAGAGCTCGCGGACCCAGATCAGCTCATAGACGAGTCCGGCCGCTCCCGAAACGAAGAACAGCGAGCCGAACAGCGCCCGCCGCGCGCCGCGCGCGGCAGACGTCAAAACGCGGCCAGCTCGCGGATCGCGGCTGCGACGTCGCTCGACTGCGGGAGGATGTGGTCTTCGAGCTGCGGGGCGTAAGCGACGAATGTGTCGAGCGACGCCACGCGCCTGATCGGCGCGTCGAGCCAGGCGAAGTGCTCGTCGGCGATGCGGGCCGCTATCTCCGCCCCGTAGCCCCACGATAGCGCGTCCTCGGTGGCGACGATGACCTTGCTGGTCTTCCGCACCGACCGGCCGATCGTCTCCCAGTCCACCGGCGAGAGCGAGCGCAGGTCGATCACCTCGGTGCTGGTCCCGGACGCCTCCTCGACTTCCTTCGCGGCGACCAGCGCGCGCTGCACCACCGCGCCGTAGGTGACGACCGTGAGGTCCGTCCCCTCGCGTACGACCTTCGCCTTGCCGAACGGGATCATGAAATTCGGACCCGGATAAGGCGCCTTGTTGTACGTCTGCCGATAGAGGTGCTTGTGCTCGAGGAAGATGACCGGGTCCTCGCAACGGATCGCGGTGCGAAGCAGCCCGTTCGCGTCGAGCGCCGTGGCCGGGCAGATCACCCGCAACCCCGGGATGTGCGTGAAGAGCGACGCGCCGGTCTGGGAGTGATAGGGGGCACCGCCCTTCAGGTAGCCGCCGTAGGTCACGCGCACCACGACCGGGGCGCTGAAGGCGTTGTTGGAGCGCCAGCGCAGGTTGGCCAGCTCGTTCTTGATCTGCATGTACGCGGGCCAGATGTAGTCGAAGAACTGGATCTCTACCACCGGCTTCATCCCGCGCGTCGCCAGTCCGATGGCCCGTCCGGCGATGTTGGCCTCGGCGAGCGGCGAGTTGTAGACCCGGTCGCCGCCGAAGAGCTTCTGGAGCCCCCACGTCACCTTGAAGACTCCGCCCTTGCCCTTGACCTTGCCGAGGTGTTCGCTGCGCGAGACGTCCGCCACGTCCTCACCGAAGAGGACGATGCGCGGGTCGCGCGTCATCTCGTCCCGCATGCAGGAGTTGAGCAGGTCCACCATCGTCGTCGGATCACCGGTGAACTGCGGATCGTCCTCGGTGTCGAACTGCTCCGACGTCGGGTCCACGTCCGGCGAGTAGACGTAGCGCAGCGTGGTCCCGGTCGCGGGCTGCGGGGACGCGAGCGCCGACTCCGTCGCCGCTTCAAGTGCCGCCGCTACCTCCGCCTCGATCGCGGCGATCTCTTCTGCCGTGGCCGTTCCGTCGGCGATCAAACGCTTCGGGAAATGCGCTACCGGGTCGCGCGCGGCATCCGCCTCGCGCTCCGACGGCGGGCGGTACGCCACCTCGTCGTCGGAAAGCGAGTGCGAGTAGGGGCGGATCACCTTGGCGTGCACCAGCGCCGGGCCTTTGCGCGCGCGGCAATATGCGACCGCGCGGCTCACGGACTCGTAAGACGCGATCGGGTCGCAGCCGTCCACTTGCTCGATGTGGAGGTCGGGGAAGCCCGACACGAGCTTCGAGATGGAGCCGCCGGCCGTTTGCACTTCGACCGGTACGGAGATCGCGTAGCCGTTGTCCTCGATCATGAAGAGGACGGGGAGCTTCAGGTTGCACGCGCTGTTGAGGGCTTCCCAGAACTCACCCTCACTGGTCGTCCCGTCCCCGATCGAGCAGTAGACGACCTCGTCGCCGGGCGATCTGGCCTCGCGCTCGGGTATCTCCTTGATCCGGTCGTACTTGAGCCACGCCTCCGCGCAGCCCACCGCCTGCAGGCACTGGGTGCCCGTCGGGCTGGACTGGCTGACGATGTTGAGGTCCTTGTGGCCCCAGTGGGAGGGCATCTGCCGGCCGCCCGAGTTGGGGTCGGCCTCGGCGCCCACTGCTTCCAGAAGCATCTCGGTGGGCGTCATGCCGAGGGTGAGGCATAGCGCCCGGTCTCGATAGTAGGGATAGAACCAATCGTAACCGGCGCGCAGAACCATGCCCGCCGCGACCAGCACGGCCTCGTGGCCGGCGCCGGAGATCTGGAAGAAGATCTTGTTCTGCCGCTTGAGCTGTATCTCCTTGTCGTCCAAGCGCCTGGACAAGAGCATCAGGCGGTATATCTCGAGCAAGTCGCGCTTGCCGAGCCGCCGGGGGGCGGCATCCGTCTTGGAGCGGGTGGCCATGGAGGCTCCAAGATACCCGCTGCCGGCCTCCCACTCAACGCCGCCCAAGCGTTACTCCCCCTATGCGTCACGGTCGTTGGTAGACCACCCGGCCCCCAACGACCGTTGCCCGGACCTGGGCCTGGTCGATCGTTTCCGGCGCGATCCTGAACAAATCGCGGTCCAGGAGCGCCAGATCGGCCAGCATCCCCGGCCGGAGCGCCCCCACGCGGTCGTCCTGGAAGCCGGCGCGCGCGACGCCCACCGTGTACGCCCGGAGCGCCTCGTCCAGCGCGATCTTCTGCTCGGGGATCCATCCATTCGGATTGCGGTCGTCGAGGGTCCGCCTCGTCACTGCGGCGTAGAGCCCCTTGATCGGGTCCAACGGCGCCACCGTCCAGTCGCTCCCAAAGGCAAGGTGCGCGCCCGTCTCGAGGAGGGTGAGCATCGCGTACGTCCCCGCAAGCCGCGCGGGGTCGAGGCGCTTCCACGCCCAACGGCCATCGTCGATGATGTGGTATGGCTGCATGGACGGGATCACGCCCAGCTGGCCGAAGCGCGGGATGTCCTGCCGGCGCAGGTGCTGGCTGTGCTCGTCGCGGAAACGACGGTCGCGCGCACCGTTCCTTTGGATCGCGTCGGCGTAGAACTGGAGCAGCATCGCGTTGGCGCGGTCACCGATGGCGTGGACGGCGAGGTGCAGTCCGGCGCTGTCGGCGCTGCTGATGGCTTGCCGCATCTCCGCCGAGTCCACCACGAGCAGCCCGCGGCTGGTGGGCGCGTCGAGGTAGGGCTCGTAGAGGGCGGCCGTCGTCGAGCCCAGCGAACCGTCCATGAAGCCCTTGAGCCCACCCCAGCGCAGCCACTCGTCACCGCGACCCAGCGCGCGCACCGTGTCCGCCAGCATGCGCCAGGTTGCGATGGGGACGAACGCGTAAACGCGCGTCGTGAGGGCGTTCCGTGCGCGGGCGCTTCTGAAGGCGTTGAAGTCGCCCCAGCTCCCCATCACATGGACGTTCGTCACCCCGTGTTCGGCCCCGTGCCGCATCGCCAGCGCGAGGGCTGTGTCCATCTCCTCGGCGCTGGGGTCGGGGATGGCGTGACCGATCAAGCCTTGGGCGTTGTCCTTGAAGACGCCAGCCGGTTCTCCCGTCCTCGGGTCGCGGACGATCTGGCCCCCCGAGACATCGCGCGTCGCGCGGGTGACCCCCGCGAGCCGCATCGCCGCGGAGTTGGCGAGCGCCAT
The DNA here is from genome assembly GCA_030697825.1 of Gemmatimonadales bacterium. Lineage (NCBI taxonomy): Bacteria > Pseudomonadati > Gemmatimonadota > Gemmatimonadia > Gemmatimonadales > Gemmatimonadales bacterium. Next base: position 11,824 of record JAUYOW010000025.1, read on the forward strand.
GTGTCCGTCGAGACGATTGACGAAGACGGGATTGTCGGGCGTGACGGAGTCTATCCACTCGCGGCGCGGCAGCGGCGAGCCGGCCCAGCGCTCATGGTCCCAGTCGCCGCCCAGGACCCAGCGGCCCGGAGGTTGCCGCCGCGCGAAGGCAGCGATGCGGCGGATGAACTCCCGCGGCGTGTCCGCGTCCCGGAGGTCCACCGACGCCAGTTGGAAGCCACCGCTGATGAAATGGGTGTGCGAGTCGCCGAAGCCGGGCGTGACGAGCGCCTGGCCGTTGTCGATCACCCGCGTGTCCCGGCCGACCATCCGGGCGATCTCACCGCGGTCTCCGACCGCGGCGACCTCCACGCCGCGGACCGCGACACCTTCGGCCCAGGGCCGGGCGCTGTCGCCCGTCCAGATCCGGCCGTAGACGACCAGATCGGCCCGGGTCCGGGTGCAGGCGGGCGCGGCGAGTACCACGGCCAGGAGTGCGGAACCAACGATACGCCTCACGCGCGTCTCGCTCCTATAAGTATTGTCTCGCGCCGTCCGGCGCCCGGCACTAACTTCCACGGCGACCCGACACCGGGATGGATGAACGTGGACGAGGCAGCCAAGAAGACGGTACTGCGCCATTTTCCCTACGGCCTCTACGGCGTCACCGTCATGTCGGAAGGCGACGACCACGCCATGACGGCCAACTGGGTGACCCAAGCCGCGTTCGAGCCGCCGATGGTGGTCGTCGCGATCGAGAACGACGCCAAGAGCCTGCCGATGATCCGCGATGCGCGGGCCTTCGCCGTCAACGTGCTCGCCGCGGGCCAGCGCGACCTCGCCGCGCAACTCGGCCGCTCGTCCCGCAAGGTACCCTACAAGCTCACCGGCGTCCCCACCAGGCCGGGACCCGTCACCAAGGCCCCGATCCTCACCGAAGCCCTCGGCTGGATCGAGTGCCGGGTGGTCGCGACGATGCCGGCCGGCGACCACACGCTCGTGCTCGGCGAAGTCGTCGAAGCCGGGGTAGAACACGAGGGCGAGCCGCTCACCCTCGGCGCGACGGGAATGAAATACGCCGGCTAGTCGCTCGGCGGCAAGACCGGCGTCGGCGCTGGTGCTCGCGCTGGCCATCACCGGGGCCCCGGCCGCCCGCGGCCAGACGCGCGACACGCTCATGTACGCCGTCGCGGTCGTCACCAGTCGTCCAGCGCACCTCTCGGTGGAGGCGCGCCTAACGCTCACGGACCGGGGCAGCGTGATGCTCGCCGCGCCGCCCTCCGCGCGACCCGCCGGGATCACGGTCGAAGGCCTGGCGGCGACGGATGACCGCGGCGCGCCGCTCACGGTGCGGCACGGCGGCAACGCCTACACCATCGAGCGGCCACGCCCGGGCCCTATCCGCTTCCGCTACCGCCTCGCCTTCCGGGACTCGGTGGCCGGCGGATCGACCGGCGCGGGACTCAACTCCCTGCGGCTCTACGCGGTAACCCGCAGCCTCTTTGTGGCGCCCGACCCGATGGCATACCGCAAGACTTCGCGCCCGTACCCGACCCTCCGCGTGGGTTTCGTCGTGCCCGCCGGATGGCGCGCGGTGGCCGGCTGGCCCTCGGAGGGAGACGAGTTCCATCCAGCCGACGGCCGCGACCTCCTGGGCGCCACGGTGGCGGCGGCGCCCGACTTCCGCATCTACCGCGATTCGGTCGCCGGCCTGCCCTGGGTGCTCGCGATCCGCGGCCGGCGCTACTTCAGCGACTCGACGCTCGAGGCCGTCATTACGGCGAGCCTCGGCAAGGCCACCGAGGCGTTCGGGCCGATCCCGGTCGAGCGCGTCACCTACACCAGCGACCTCGGCCGGAAGGGGCGGGTGAGCGGCAGCCTCCAGGGGCTGGCGAGCATCGGCCTCATCTGGGAGCCGAGCGAGACGCTGGAGCGCGCGCGCAGCCACGACACTTTCCACGAGACGCTGCACCTATGGTTCGGCGGGGCGCTGGAGGCCGAGCGCTGGTGGACCGAGGGCGTGACCGACTACTTCGCCGCGAGGCTCTACGCGGAGTGGAAGGGGCAGCCGGAGGAACTCGCGGCGCTCTGCTACGGGTCGTTCCGGAACTACCTGCGGATCGAGCACAACACCCGAATGACGATGGCCGAGGAGAACCGGCGCAACGTCGGCGGGGACAACACCGAGTTACTGGTCTACCGGAAGGGCATGCTGGCCGGGCTGATCCTCGACGCCGCGATCCGCCGGGCTACCGGAGGACGCCAGGCACTGGATGACGCCGCCCGGCGTCTCCTCGCCGAGTCCCGCGCGCGACGCTCGCACCGGCTGCGCGAATCCGAGATCCGCGACGTTGTGGTCGAGTTGGGCGGAGAGGACGCCACCCGGGCTTGGCGACGCGTTGTAGAAGGCTCGGCGTTGCTGACGGAAGCCGAGGTGACCCAGGCCCTCCGCGATGTTACCGGCCGGCCCATCGAGCCGCCGCAGGAGCAACCCAAGCGGCGCAAGACGTTCGGCCCCTCGCCCCAATAATGGAGCCAACATGACGCTCAAAGGCACGACGGTGCTCGTCTTCGTGGGTCCGCGGTATGAGGACCTCGAGCTGTGGTATCCCAAGATCCGCCTCGAAGAAGAAGGCGCAAAGACGGTGGTCGCCGGCCTGGGCGAGAAGACGTACGAAGGGAAGAAGGGCTATCCGATAGCCGTGGACGCGAACGTGGACGACCTGTACCCGGAGAGCTACGACGGGCTGGTGATCCCGGGCGGCTACGCGCCGGACCACATGCGCCGCTCGGAGAAACTGCTCGCGATCACCCGCGCGATCCACGAAGCCGGCAAGCCGATCGCATTCATCTGCCACGCCGGCTGGGTGCCCATCTCGGCGGGGATCCTGAGGGGGAAGCGTTGCACTTCGGTGCGCGCGATCAAGGACGACATGGAGAACGCGGGCGCGATCTGGTCGGACGAGCCCGTCGTGGTGGACGGGAACCTGATCAGCTCGCGGACGCCGGCAGACCTGCCGGACTTTTGCCGGGCGCTGATCAAGGCGCTGAAGGAACGGCCGAAGACCTAGCGACGCTTGACGTCGGAGCCCGTGTGAAAACCCGCGGTCCTCTCATATATTGTGCGTCCCCCGGTTTGGCCAGCGCTCCCCCTGCTCGGAGCTCCGCTCGTGGCCTACCTCGCCGGCACCGTTGGCAGCCAGTTCGTCCTCTTGCCAGTACCGCTCCTGCATCGTGACGTAGTCGCGAAGATCGCTCTTCAGGGTCTGAATGACGCGGGCTGTGGTTGAGTCAGGCGGCGCGCACTGCACGGCGACCCCCGCGATGTCGACCCGGCGGGCGCGCCGACAACTTCAAACCCTAGTTACGCCACACACCGCAGACTTTCGGCTAAGCGCACTACCCCTACCAGTGGAGCAAGAAAACGGGCGCCATCGCTGCTAGTGCAGCGCCGACTTGCAGGGCTAGGATGGGCACAGCCTGTCTTGGTGACTGCGGCACCCACTTGATCGCGAAGTACAATACGATAGGTGCCTGGGCAGCCATGAGGAGCTGCCAGATGTGGGCAGCTGCACCCTCATCTGCCTGGGGCGCCGTACCGTGCAAGACGACGAAAATCAACACGGTGGCGAGGGCACCGAGGGACATTGCCACGGGAAGGAAGGCGCTCGGGTGTTTCAGCATGGTTAATGGATTCATTTCGCCACCCTATGGTTTCGCTGTTGGGGGACGGTACCCAATACTACGATAAAGAGCTTTGCGGCAAAGAGCAACCCGGGGAATCGGTCCCCCTTCTCTGGGCTAGCGCCGGTTCCTGAGTATGCGGGGTTCGGGAATTCCGCGATGTGCTGGTGTGTGTGGCCTAACGATCGGCGTTAAGCTGCGGCCCGGCGTCTTGGCCGCCGCTGCCGACCGGCCTGGCGTGATTGCGATTCCTCTACGGTAGGTTATTAGGCCGGGCGGCAGCAAGGCCTGCCGGGCCGGCAGCTTCAACGCCTAGTTGGGCGGCACACTTCGGTGCCGTCAGTCGTCTATGTCGCGGTCAGGTCGCCAACCTGTGATGTACTTCTGTGCGAGAGTCAGCACATCGGCTTGCGAGGCAATACCGCTGGACGCGAGCCTCTCGATACTTTCCGTGAGCACTGCCTCGCTGCCGAAGGCCGTTTCTAGCGCCTTCCACTGCAATCGCGGAGTTCTGCGAACAGCGCGGCTGTCTACGGACTGGCTTACAACGTCGCTCTTCGCGCCTTCGAGCAGGGCGAGTGTCAGCTCGGGACCATTCGGCACCTCGAAGGGCTCATCATCTGGAGCGAGCCACCGACGAAGCGCCAATAAGACTCCGAGCACGCCGTGCTCCCTAGCCAACTGGTCCGCCGGCGTGGTGCGTACACGACGGACCCAGTCCGCTTCGAGAGCAGTCGCAAAGGACTCCGTAACTAGCTTGTGGCCGCGATTCTCGCCGTAGCCGACCATCTCGATGAGCTCAAGCTGCGCGGAGATGGAGCGTAGCTGCGGCACTATCTCTCGAACTGCTCCTTCGACTGCGTGCTCATTCCCGAGTGATTTGAGCAAGCGATAGACGACTCGTGTCACGACCAAGGGACTGCTGAGCTCGAACATCCCGCGAGTGCGCTCGGGAAGGCTTGGAAGCAGGTTCAGAAGAGTAGTGGTTCCAGGAACGACCTGCTCCGGCTTGAAATCGTCCTCAAATGCCTCAAGCGAGCCAATGATGTCTTGCCATCTATCGGCGGGTAGTTGACGCAGCAACACGTCGAACGCGCTTGCGTTTGCCATGACACGAACGGCTCGCTCCGCATCAGCGAAGGCGATTAGGCTCTCACCGGCAACGCGTTCCAAGTAGAACAGCAGAATGTCTTCGTGAGCGACGCGCCGATCGCGTAGCCAACGCATCTGCCAGTCGGCACCATAGTTCATGTTGCCTATGTGTCGCTGTGCGGCTGGGAAAAGGCGCGCAATCATCGCTTTTGCGAGATCCGATCTATCGCCGGCCGCGGCAACCAGCGAGTCGACTTGGGCTTTGAGTGCAGGGTTCTCGTGACGACTGCCATGAGAACCAATCGTTGTGAGCCCTGGGACGCACTGGTGCAACAAGGAGAAGACATCAGGCAAGAAGACACGAATGGCTTCCAATCCGAGGATGTCTGCGGGAGCCATGCCTCCTTGAAGGTCCAACACCGTTCCGCGGACCGCTGCCGCATAGCGGCGTACGTCACGCATGTTTCGGATCAGCGGTCGCACTACCTCGACGTAGATGTCCGTCCACGCAGCCGTGTTGAAGGGCGGACCCGTTTCAACGCCTGCAAGTGCCCGGTCTAGCGCGGCAAAGACCTGTTTATTCAAGACTTCGGATGGCAGCGCCGGGAGGTCAACCGCGACCTGTAGGATCTTCTCAAGGTACTGGCGACCAGGAACTCCTGAGTCACCGAGGGCTTCTTCGACGCGCATTCGGTCGAAGGCAACGACATAGATGATCTGCGGGAAACTGGCGGTTAGCCGAACGAGCTTGAAGACATGCTGTATCTCAATGGTCGTAAGTCTATCGATATCGTCTAGAACGACCACTATTGGATTCGACAGCGCTCTAAGGGACGTCGCAAGACGCTCGCGTTTGGCGCTTATGCCTTCCTGTCGTCGTTTGAGCAAGTCGCCTAGTATCTTGGCCCCACCGCTGGCCCTCTGGATCCAGGGGCCTAGAACAGGTAACCAGCCGAGGCCAGCGAATGACTCGCCGTACTCCTTCAGCCGCTCGCCAACCTCGGAGTGCGTGGGATCCAGCCGGAGTTGTGCTGCCAGCTCCAGGAAGAAGGACTCTACGAGTTGCTCCGTGCCGCTAAACATCCACGGATTGAATCCCAGTATTGCGGCGCCTCTCTCCCGAAACCTCAGCAGTGCGAGGTTGACAAACGAGGTCTTTCCGCCACCCCAAGGGCCTAGAACGCCCACAACAATGCCCTGCGAAGCGTCGAGTGCCAGCACGTGATCTGCGAAGTTGCGGGCTAGTGGGCTCCGACCGATGGTATCCTGATCGGTGCTCACGATGGGATTGTCCGCTAGCACCGGGCCGGGCTCGCGGAACGGAGGCAGTGTGCCGCCGGGCTGCTTAGACCGGCGGCGGAAGGGGTTGCGCCAAAAGACCATAGGTGTGTGCTGCCCAACGAATAGCGTTAAGCTGCGGCGCGGCCGCCGACAGCCAGGGGAAGCACGCAGACGGCCGGCCGCGCCGTCAGCTTCAACGCGCAGTTAGCCAGCGCTCAATGTCAGATCAGGCGGCAAGGGCCGTGCGGCGTGGTGGATGCGCACCAGCTCAATGCCTTCGCCGCGCAGCCGATACACGACACGGTACGCGCCACGGACCAGCTCACGGATCGCCGAGTTGCCGAACTCTGGAACTACCCGGCCGGACTGTGGATACGACTCCAACTGATCAATGGCCGCAAGCAACCGGCCCACCAAAGCGCGGGCGGATGCCGGAGAATCACGGCTGATAAACTCATGAATCGCGTCGAGATCGCTGCTGGCCTGTACCGTCCATCGAATACGACTCACAGCTCGAAGCGCGCTTTGACTTGCTCGTGCGGGATGAGCTTGCCAGCGTCGGCCTCGGCGAGTCCGCGTTCGACCTTCGAGATAAAGAGCAACCGCTCCATGACGTCCTCAAACGTCGCTGAGTCAGGGAGCGCCTGGACAGCGTCCAGAGCCCGCTGCTTCACCGTCACATCGGCCATGCCGCCCACCTTCCTGGTGTCCATGCTCAATCTACAACGTGGCCTAGAGAGGGGCGAGCGCTGGCTAACTTGGTGTTTACTAGCAATTGG
>JAUYOW010000026.1 GCA_030697825.1 Gemmatimonadales bacterium
TGCGGCCCGAGGCGCGCGAGAAACGCCGCAAGATGGTCACCGGCGTGCGAGCGACTCGCCACCACCATCGGCTTGTCCTGGGGCTTCGGACGCACGCGGATGGCGCGCGGCGCGGCGCCTTCCTTGTGCTTGTGCGCGCCCTGGCCGCGGCAGGCGTAGTACGTGAGCCCCAGCACTGGCACGTACACCACGCCGAGCACCGGCCGGCCGTCCTCGACGAGCGCGATGTTCACGGTGAACTCGCCGTTGCGGCTGACGAACTCCTTGGTGCCGTCGAGCGGGTCCACGAGCCAGAAGCGCGTCCAGCGGGCGCGCGTTTCATAGTCCGCCGCCGCGAACTCCTCGGACAGCAACGGGATATCGGGCGTCAGGCGCTTGAGGCCGGCGGCGATGACCTCGTGCGCAGCGCGGTCGGCCGCCGTCAACGGCGAACCGTCGGCCTTCGCCGTGACCTCGACGCCGCGTTCCCCCTGTTCATAAACGTCGAGGATGCGCCGCCCGGCGTCGAGCGCGAGGGCGCGGATGGCGTCGAGATACTGGCAGGGATCGGTCATGTCGGGCTGTGTTTGCATCCATCGGCTCCGTAAACGGTAGCGCCGGCTCCCATGGCACTGGGCGCTACATCCCGGGTACCACTCTTCGTGTCAGGATCGCGCGCGCAGGATATCACGCACCATGTAGAGCGCCGCAATCGAGCGCGCCTCGGTGCATTCCTCGTGTTGCAACAACTCGCCGAGCCGCGCGAGCGGCCACGGCACCACCTCGATGGCCTCGGGTTCGTCGCCCTCGAGGCGTGCGGGGTACAAATCCTCGGCCAGCACCAGGTGCGTCGCGTGGTTAAAGTAACCTGGCGCGAGCGTCACCGACTTGAGCGGCGTGATTTTGCGCGCGCCGTAGCCGATCTCCTCCATGATCTCGCGGTCGGCGGCGTCGACGACGGATTCGCCCTCTTCCATGCGTCCCTTGGGTAACGCCAACTCGTAGCGCTCCACGGCGGCGGCATACTCGCGGATGAGCAAAACCGTTTCGGGATCGAGCATCGGTACCACCAAGACCGCGCCGCTCGAGGTGCTCTTGAGGCGCTCCCAGATCACCTCGCGCCCGTTGGCGAAGCGCAGCCCCACCTGCTCGACGCGGAACAAACGCGTGTGGGCGACGGTTTCGGTGCCGGTGACGATGGGTTTGCGGGTCATGGCGCGGGCTCGGTGCTATATTCTAGTCCGACGGGGATGCATCCACACCCTGCGTTGGAGACCGCATGATTGTCACCGAAGAACAGAGCGACCGCCTCAAAGTGCACGTATACGGCGAACTGACGCTCGCGGATTACCGCGAACTCGAGAAGGCCGTGACCGGCGGCCTCAAGACCGCGCCCAAGGTGCGGCTGCTGATGGATCTCGCGAAGATGTCCGGTTTCACCGTGGACGTGGCCTGGGAAGACATCCGCTTCACGCGCGCGCATGCACACGATTTCCGGCGCATCGCCGTGGTCACCGACAACCGGTGGCTCAGTTGGGTTGGCTGGTTGTCGGCGGCGTTCACCGACGCCGAGGTCGAAACCTTCGAGGCCATGGCGGACGCCGAGACCTGGCTCGCCGCCTAGAAACCTGGATTCACGGCGCCTTGCCCTGCTTCAGCGGCGCGGCGCGCGTCGCGACGTATTCGTTCATCGAGTTGGCGTAAACCTTCACGTTCTCGTAACCGAGGTTGCGCAGCGTCAGGTAGGCGTGCGCGGCACGGTGCCCCGAGCGGCAATAGGCGATCACCGGTACGTTCGGGTCGGCACCGACCTGTCCCAGACTTTTCTTCAGCACCGCCTCGTCGCGGCGCACGAAACCGTGATCGAAATCCACCGCCAGGTCCCAGGGCCAGAAGCGCGCGCCGGGAATGTGGCCGGTGCGTGGCTTCTTCGGTTCGCCGACGTATTC
>JAUYOW010000027.1 GCA_030697825.1 Gemmatimonadales bacterium
CGGACGTTGTCCTCGGCCCTCAAACGCTGGTCCAGCCAGATCTCTTCGTGGTGCGCCGCACTCCAGGCCGGCGGCTCGAGCGCTGGGCCGATGTGGGCGTTCCCCTGCTTGCGATCGAGATCCTCTCGCCGAGCACCGCGCCGCGCGACCGCGGGGCCAAGCGTCGCATCTATCAGAGCGCCGGTGTCGCCGAGTACTGGATCGTGGACCTCGACTCGCGCCTCATCGAACGCTGGCGGCCCGAGGACACCGGGCCGGAGATCGTGGACGAGGTGCTGGAATGGTCGTTTGCCGGCGGCGCAACCGGGCGTCTGAACGTGGGGCAGCTCTTTGCGCAGATCTGGGAGGATTGAAGGTAACCTCGAGGAAGCACTGTGCTCGACGCGCCGGCCGCCTAGGCCGGCGCGTTGCGTTTTGGTGCCGGCGCGGCAGATTCCCCGCCACGGTGGCAATCTGACCCGGCACGCCGGTTGCTTCGGCTGAGTGCACTATGAACTTCGAGAAACTGACCATCAAGAGCGCGGAGGCGATCGAGTCGGCCCGATCGCTGGCCCGGCAGCGGGGCAACCCGGTCGTCAACGACGCGCACCTCCTGGTCGCGCTCCTCGAGCAGGACGAGGGGATAGTGGCGCCCCTGCTCAACAAGGTCGGCATCAACGTGGCGCGCCTCAAGGCGGACGTGGCGCGCGAGCTGGACCGGTTCCCCAAACAGAGCGGCGGCGGCGAGCCGACCTTCGCGCGCGAGCTGCTCCACGCGCTGGACAAGGCCGAGGCCGAGGCGCAGGCCTTGGGGGACGACTACGTCTCGACGGAGCACCTCGTCGTCGCGTTGTTCGAGACCAAGGGTACGGCCGCTCGGCAACTGATGAGCGCGGAAGGAGTGAGCCGCGAGGATCTGCTTCAGGCGCTCGACTCGGTGCGCGGCGCGCACCGGGTCACCGACCAGCATCCCGAGCAGAAGTACCAGGCTCTGGAACGCTTCACGCGCGACCTCACCGAATCGGCCCGGCAGGGCAAGCTGGATCCGGTCATCGGGCGCGACGAGGAAGTGCGGCGGGTGATGCAGGTGCTCTCGCGGCGCACCAAGAACAACCCGGTCTTGATCGGCGAGCCGGGCGTCGGGAAGACGGCAATCGTCGAAGGTCTAGCCCAGCGCATCGTGAACGGCGACGTCCCCGAATCGCTGAAGAACAAGCGGCTGGTAGCGCTCGACGTCGGCCAGCTGGTGGCCGGCACCAAGTACCGCGGTGAGTTCGAGGAGCGCCTCAAGTCCGTCCTCAAGGAGATCACGGCGGGCGAGGGGTTGTTCATCGTCTTCATCGACGAGCTGCACACCATCGTGGGGGCCGGCGCAGCGGAGGGTGCGGTGGATGCGGCCAACATGCTGAAGCCGCTCCTGGCGCGGGGGGAGCTGCATGTGGTGGGCGCCACCACGCTCGACGAGTACCGCAAGCGCATCGAGAAGGACGCCGCGCTGGAGCGCCGCTTCCAGCCGATCCTGGTGGGTGAGCCGTCGGTCGCGGACACCATCGCGATCCTCCGCGGCCTCAAGGAGCGCTACGAGGTCCACCACGGCGTGCGCATCACCGACCCCGCGATCGTCGCGGCCGCGACGCTCTCGGACCGCTACATCGGCGACCGGTTCCTCCCCGACAAGGCCATAGACCTCATTGACGAGGCGGCCTCTCGCCTGCGCATGGAGATAGACTCGCTCCCGGTCGAGATAGACGAAGTGGAGCGCCGGATCGTGCAGCTGGAGATCGAGAAGGCTGCTCTGGCCAAGGAGAAGGACCGGGCGAGCCGGCAGCGGCTGGCCGCGCTCGAGCAGGAGTTGGCCGACGCGCGCGAGCGGTCCAGCTCGATGAAGGTGCGCTGGCAGGCGGAGAAGGAGGCCATCCAGCGGATCCGCGACCTCAAGGCGAAGACCGAGACGCTGAAGGCCGAGGCGGAGCAGGCCACGCGCAAGGGCGACCTCGCCAAGGCGGCGGAGCTGACCTACGGTGCGGCGCCGGGCATCGAGCGCGAGCTGAAGGAGGCCGAGTCGAAGCTTGCCGAGCTCCAGAAGGCGGGGAAGTACCTCAAGGAGGAAGTGGACGCCGAGGACATCGCGGAGATAGTGGCGAGGTGGACCGGCATTCCGGTGACGCGGATGATGGAGTCGGAGAAGGAGCGGCTGGCGAAGCTCGAGGAGCATCTGGGGGCGCGGGTGATCGGCCAGGCCGAGGCTGTCGAGGCGGTCTCCAACGCAGTCAGGCGTTCCCGCGCCGGCCTCGCTGACCCGCACCGGCCCACCGGCTCGTTCATCTTCCTGGGGCCCACGGGCGTGGGGAAGACGGAGACGGCGCGCGCGCTGGCCGAGTTCCTGTTCGACGACGAGCGCGCGATGGTCCGGCTCGACATGTCCGAGTACCAGGAG
>JAUYOW010000028.1 GCA_030697825.1 Gemmatimonadales bacterium
GCCAGGCAGTTGATGACCCCCATGCCGCGGTCGCGGTGCCCGTGCCAGTCGAGCTTCACGTCCTCCCGGGAAGGCCCGATAATCTCGTCCTTCACGAAACGCACCAGGCGGCGCACCCCGTCGGGGGTCGCGTGTCCCACCGTGTCCGCCAGGCAGAGGCGGCGCGCGCCCCATGAGATCGCGTTCCCGTAGAGCGCCTTGAGCGTCTCCGGCCGGGCGCGCGTCGTGTCCTCGGTCACGAACATCACTGGAAGACCATGGGTGACCGCGAAGGTCACGGCCTTTTCGCTCGTCTCGAGCATCTGGTCGAGCGTCCAGTCCTCGGCGTACTGGCGGATGGGCGACGAACCGATGAACGTGGCCACCTCGATCGCGATGCCGACCTGCTGCGAGATCTCGACGACCGGCTGGACGTCCGCGATAACGGTGCGGGCGGCACAGTTGGGCGAGATGGCCAGCTTGGCGTTCAGGATCTCGCGGGCGAGGGTGAGGACCTGCTCGCGCACCCGCGCGCCCGCACCCGGCAGTCCGATATCGAGCGAGGCGATGCCGAGGTCCACCATGAGGTGGAGCAGGCGGACCTTCTGCTCCATCGTAGGATCCTTCACCGACGGGCACTGGAGGCCGTCGCGGAGCGTCTCGTCGTTGAGGTCCACGCGCGCGGCCGCCCAGTCGAAACTCGACCCGGCGGCGTTCCAGTCGTGGATCAGCTCGCGGTATTCCATTGATGTCCGGAGTTCTCAAGGTACAGTCTGCGCTCGGCCGCATCCGCGGTCAAGCGTTCTTGCGACAGTGATGCGCGCGGGTTAGCCTCCGCCGCGTGGAACGACTGATCGCGGAGTTGGCCAAGCGGCGCGAGGTCCTCGCAGCTCGCGAGTGGCTGGAGTGCCATGACGACGCCACGATAGCCCTGCAGCGTCAGCTGGCCGTCATTCCGGCGCCGACGGGGTCCGAGGAACGGCGCGGCGCCTTCGTGGCAGCGCGTTTTGGCGACCTCGGGCTCACCGAAGTGCGTACCGACGGCGCCGGTAACGTGCTGGGGCGGCTGGGTCCGGCCGACGGCGCCGGCGTCGTGATCGCCTCGCACCTCGACACCGTCTTCCCCGCCGGGACGAAGCTCGAGGTGCGCGAGGCCGGGGCGCGGCTGATCGCCCCGGGCATCAGTGACAACGCGCGCGGGCTGGCGGCGATGCTGGCGGTCGCCGAGGCGTGCCGAGCGTCGGGGATCGAGCCCGGCCGACCCATCACCTTCATCGCTACGGTGGGCGAGGAAGGCGCCGGCGACCTGCGCGGCGTCAAGCACCTCTTCGAGGACCCCGTCTTCAAGCCGGGGGCCTTCATCGCCCTGGACGGCGCGGGCATCAACCGGATCGTCCATCGGGCACTGGGCTCGCGGCGGCTGCGCGCGACGTTCCGGGGCCCGGGGGGGCACTCGTGGGCGGCGTTCGGCGTGGCCAACGCGGCGCACGCGGTGGGCGTGGCGACGGCGAACATCGCCGGGATCGCCCTCCCCACCTCCCCGCGCACCACGGCCAGCGTCGTGCGCATCGGCGGCGGGTCGAGCCTCAACACCATTCCCCAAGAAGCGTGGCTCGAGCTGGACCTCCGCTCCGAGGCCGAGGCGTCGCTCGAGGCGCTCTACGGCGCGGTCTCGCAGGCGCTCGGCAAGGCGCTGGAGGCGGTGAACGGCAAGCGGTCCGCGGGCACGGCGCCGCTCACGCTGCACCTCGAGCCGCTCGGCAACCGGCCGTCGGGGGTGACGAACGAGAAGCACGCACTCGTGAAGGCGGCGGTCGCGGCGACCCAGGCCGTGGGACAGAAGCCGGAGCTGGCGGCCGCCTCCACCGACGCCAACGTGCCCATCAGCCGGGGCATTCCCGGCATCGCGCTGGGCGCGGGCGGCCGCGGCGGCGAGGCGCACCTCGAGAGCGAATGGTACGAGAACGTTGACGGCCCGGCGGGGATCTTTCGGGCGCTGCTCACGGTCCTCGGCGTCGCTGAGCAGGCGGGAAAGCGAGAGGATCGACCAGCGTGACCCTTCGCCTCGAGGAGCTGCGAGCGAAGATCTCGGCTATTGACTCGGGGCTCCTCCGCCTCGTCTCGGACCGGCTCGCCCTGGTGCGCGAAGTCGGCGCCGCCAAGCGCGAGGCAGGGCTCGCGGTCCGCAGCTACAGCGCGGAGCAGGAGGTGCTGTCACGCTTTCACGCCCTGGCGGGCGAGCTGGGCGTGGACGACCACCTGGCCGAGCGGATCGCGCACCTCCTGATCGGCGCGGCGGTGCGGCAGCAGGAGGAGGCGCTGGCGCCAAGGAGTGAACGGGCACTGCGCATCCTCATCGTCGGCGGCGCGGGGAAGATGGGCCGCTGGCTCGGCCGGTTCTTCGCCGGCCAGGGGCACGACGTGACGACGCTCGATCCGTACGGGCCCGTCCCGGGTTTCACGACCGCAACGCACCTCGTAGCTGCGGTGCGCGAGGCCGAGGTGGTGCTCGTCGCCACGCCACTGGCGCCCGGCAAGCGGGCGCTGCAAGACGTGCTCTCGATCGAGCCGGCCGCCCTGGTCATCGACATCTTCAGTCTGAAGAGCCACGTCCTCGATCTCCTCGAGGGCGCCGCCGCGCGCGGGCTCCGCGTGGCGAGCCTGCACCCGCTCTTCGGCCCCAGCGTGCGCACGTTGAGCGGGCGCGTGATGGCGGTATGCGACTGCGGGAACGCGACCGCCGCGGACCAGGCCGCCGCG
>JAUYOW010000029.1 GCA_030697825.1 Gemmatimonadales bacterium
ACCGTACCCTGATGTCAGGCCTACCGACGGCGTTCAAGGTGCGCTCAGGCCGCCAACAGGGCAAGCTGGCCCGGCGCCCCGGGGCCTATCCGCTTAGGTCGCGCCCGGCGCCCCTCAATCCTGTTTGCCGTAGTGTTTGCCGGTCAGTGCCTGCCAGTGCGGTCAAACAGGGTCCTCGAACGCCAGTGCGGGAGCACGAAACCGCGCTCCCGCACGAGGCCGACAGAGTTAAAAGTCCGTTGCTCTACCAGCTGAGCTACCGGGTCGGACGCCTCAAAGCTGAGCGGCGGTGCCGAGTTCCACAAGCGACCACTCGGCACTGTGACCTCCGACCTTGCGTACCCGCCCCGGGATGGGAACATTGCACCGGTTGAGCCGCGCCGTTCCCGACCCACTCCCTCGCTCGGAGCGAACCCGATGAAACCCGCTTTGGTCCCCGTGCTGCTGGCCGCCGCCGCCCTGGCCGCCGCGTCGCCCGCCCCCGCGCAGAACACCTACCAGCAGCAGATCCGCGCCCAGCTCCTGCGCCACTCGGAACGGGTGCGCGGCCTCGGCTACTCGGCCGATCGCGAGGCCGTGTTCGGCTCGCTGAACGACGACGCGAACGACCAGAAGGCCGCGATGCTCGCGGCCGGCGGCCGATACGTGATCATCGCCGTATGTGACGAAGACTGCTCCGACATCGACCTGCGCCTCTTCGCCCCTGACGGCACGAAGATCATCGAGGACATCGAAACCGACGACTACCCCACGCTCCAGTTCACCGCGCCACTCACCGGTACGTACGGGCTTTCGGTCGAGATGGCCACCTGCCGCCAGAACCCATGCTACTGGGGCCTGCAGGTGTACGCCGCGTCGGGCGGCAAGTAAGCCGCAAGCTAGAACAGATTCCGCTGCAGGACCGGCGTGAAGCTCCGCCGGTGGTGCGGCGTCACGCCGGCGCGCTCGATCGCTTCGCGGTGCGCCGGCGTTCCGTATCCGCTGTTGTGGTCCCAGCCGTAGTCCGGATACCGAACCGCCAGGAGCCGCATCAGCCGGTCGCGCACCGTCTTCGCCACGATGCTGGCGCAGGCGATGGAGAAGCTCTTCGCGTCGCCGTCCACGATCGCCTCGTGAGCCAGCTCCAGTTCCGGGACCGGAAGCCCGTCCACCAGCACCGTGTCCGCGCGGCAGGGGAGCCGCGCCAGCGCGCGCCGCATCGCCAGCGCCGTGGCGCGGCGGATATTCAGCCGGTCGATCTCGCGCGTGCTGGCCGCGCCCACCGCATAGGAGAGGGTGGAAACGATCGCCGCCGCGAGTTGCTCGCGGCGGCGGCTGGTCAGCTGCTTGGAGTCGTTGACGCCCTCGAGTTGCGGCGATTCGGGTCCGACGACGACCGCGGCCGCGATCACCGGGCCCGCCCACGGCCCTCGGCCGACTTCGTCCACGCCGGCCACGTGGCGGCTGCCACGCGCGAAGTACTCCCGCTCGACCTCGAGGCCGAGCACTACTTCTGCTCCCGGTTCTCCTTGATGCGCGTCGCCTTGCCGGTGAGCTTCCTCAGGTAGTAGAGCTTCGCCCGGCGCACCTTCCCCTTCCGCATGATCTCCACCGACGACACGTTGGGCGAGTTCACCGGGAAGATCCGCTCGACCCCCACCCCCGCCGAGATCTTGCGCACCATGAAGGTCTCGTGCATGCCCCCGCCCTTGCGGCCGATGCACACGCCCTCGAACGCCTGGATGCGCTCCTTGTCGCCCTCGCGGACGCGCACGTTCACCTTGACCGTGTCGCCGGGACGGAAGTCCGGAAGATCCGTCCGCAGTCCCTCGCGCTGTAAACTCGCCAGCCGGTCCATATGCCTCACTCCTCCATCAGTGCGCGGTAGCGCGCCCACAAGTCGGGTCGCCGCTCCCTGGTCAGTCGTTCCGCTTCCGCCTGCCGCCACGCCGCGATCCGGGCATGATCACCCGACAGCAGCACCTCGGGCACCTTCCCCCCGCGGTACTCCGGCGGCCGCGTGTACGAGGGCGGCGCGAGCAGTCCGTCGTAGTGCGAGTCGCCCGCCGCCGATTCGTGGTCGCCCAGCGCGCCCGGCAACAGCCGCACCACGGCGTCGATCACGCAGAGCGCCGCGGGCTCGCCGCCCGACATCACGAAATCGCCGATCGACACCTCTTCGGTGGCCAGGTCATCGGCGACCCGCTGGTCCACGTCCTTGTAGTGCCCGCACAGCAGCGTGAGCTGCGCACCCACCGAATACCGCACCGCATCCGCGTGCTCGAACCGCCTGCCGCGCGCCGAGAGCAGTACCACCGGCGGCTCCCGCTCGAGCGCGTCCAGTGCCTCGAAGAACGGCTCGGGCTTCAGGACCATCCCCGCCCCGCCGCCGTAGGGCTCGTCGTCCGCCGTACGGTGACGGTCGTGCGTGTGGTCGCGCAGCGCCACCACCCTGTACTTCACCAGCCCCTTCGCCGCGGCCCGCCCCAGGATGCTGACGGCCAGCGGCGCCGCGAAGAACTCCGGGAACAGCGTGACGACCGTGACGTCGAGCACTCAGATCTCCAGGAGCCCCGCCGGCGGCGTCACGACGACGAGCTTCTTGGCCCGGTCCACCCGCCGCACCACGCCGGCCGTGAACGGGATGAGGTGCTCGCGCGCCGAGCCCTTCACGTTGAGCAGCCACCCCTGCGGCGCCTCGACCACCGCGGTCACGTGCCCGACCGCTTCGCCCTCTTTGGTCTCGACCCGCAGGCCCACCAGCTCGTGCAGGTAGAACTCGCCTGGCTCCAGCGGCCGAGCCTCACCCACCGCCAACCCGAGATAACGCTCGCGAAGCGCATCGAGCGCGTTCCGGTCTTCCATCCCTTCGAAGTGAACGAGCCAGGCGCGGTGATACCAGCGGCTCTTCGTCACTACGACTTCGGCCCCCGTCGGCCGGCCGTCCCGGTCCAGCACCGCGAGGATGCGCCCCACCCGCAACACCGTCTCAGGCTCGTCGGTGAGGGGGTAGACGAGCGCGTCGCCCTTTACCCCGTGCGGCTTCTTCAGGAGACCGACCGCCAGATGGGTCGGCCCGTTCATGGGCCGCTAGGCCCCTTCGACGGGAGGCTTGGGCAGCTCCGCGCCGAAACAGCCCGCCTTCCGCATGATCGACGCGACCGTCTCCGAAGGCGTCGCGCCCTTCTTCAGCCAGGCCATCGCCTTCTCGACGTCGAGGTCGAACTGCCGGCCCTTGGCGCGCGGGTAGTAGTGCCCCAGCATCTCCACGAAACGCCCGTCCCGCGGCGCTTCCGAGTCCGCCACGACGATGCGGTACGAGGGCTGACGCCTGCGCCCTGCTTTGCGCAACCGGATCTTCACTGCCATCTCACACGGCTCCTCTGCCCATTCGCGGCAGACCTTTGAGGCTCCCCATCCCCCTCATGAACTTCCCCATCTCCTTGAACTGCACCAGCAGCCGGTTCACTTCCTGCACCGGCCTGCCCGAGCCCTTCGCGATCCGGGCGCGCCTCGCCCCGTTCAGGATCTCAGGGTGACGACGCTCTTCGGGCGTCATCGAGAGCACGATCGCCTCGACGTGCTTCATCCGCCTGGGGTCCGCCGCCTTCACGGCTTTCATCATGTCGCGGTTCACGCCCGGCAGCATCCCGAGCAGCGACTCCAGCGGGCCCAGCTTCTGCGTCTCCTTCAGCGCCTCGAGGAAGTCCTCGAGGTTCATGCCTTTCTTGGTCGTGGCCTTGCGCGCCAGCTTCTCGGCCTTGGCCTGGTCGAGCGACTGCTCCGCCTTCTCCACCAGCCCGAGCACGTCGCCCATCTGGAGCATCCGGCTCGCCATGCGGTCCGGACGGAACGGCTCGATGGCCTCGAGCCCTTCTCCCACCCCGACGTACTTGATCGGCGCCCGCGTCGTCTCGAAGATCGAGAGCGCCGCCCCACCGCGCGCGTCGCCGTCCATCTTGGTCAGCACGACGCCGGTGATACCGAGGGCGTCGTGGAACCCCTGCGCGATGCGGACCGCGTCCTGCCCGGTCATGCCATCGGCGACGAGCAACACCTCGTGCGGGGGCACCGCAGCCTTGAGCCGAGTGAGCTCGTCCATCATCTCGCCGTCGATCGCGAGCCGGCCCGCGGTGTCCACCAGCACGGTGCGCGCCCGCGCGTGCCTGGCGGCCTCGACGCCGCGCCGCAATATGCCGACCACGTCCGACTGGCCCGGCTCGGCGTGGATGCCGACGTTCACCCGGCCGGCCAGCTCCACGAGTTGGGCGACGGCCGCCGGCCGGTACACGTCCGCCGCCACCAGAAACGGCGCCTTCTGCTCCAACGTAAGGCGCTTGGCGAGCTTCGCGGCCGTGGTCGTCTTACCCGACCCCTGGAGCCCGACCAGGTAGACGATGGTGGGCGGCACGCTGGCGTAGCGGATCGTGGCCGGCTGCCCACCCAGGAGGTGGACGAGCTCTTCGTGCACGATCTTCACCAGTTGCTGGCCCGGCGCCACACTCTTGAGCGCCGGCAGCCCGACCGCCTTCTCCGCCACGCGCTCCGTGAACCCGCGCGCGACATCGAATCCCACGTCCGCGTCGAGCAGGGCCCGGCGGACCGTCTCCAGCCCGTCGCGGATGGCCTCCGCGGTCAAAACGCCGCGCCCTCGGAGCTGATTGAGCGCGGCGGAGAGCTTTTCGCTAAGCTCATCGAACATTAGCCTTTAAAGCTATCGAGACGCTAAGATTCGAGCAACCGTGACCCCACTCAGCCCCGAAGCGACGACCCTACTGGTCCAGGCGATCATCACGATCGGCGTCGGCGCCGTCTCCGGCGGGATCACCAACGCCGTCGCCATCTGGATGCTGTTCCACCCCTACGAGCCGGTCAAAGTGGGGCCGTGGACGCTCCAGGGCGCGGTCCCCAAGAACAAGGACCGGCTGGCCAAGAGCGTCGGCAAGACGGTGGGAGAGCGTCTCCTCACTCCGGAGGACCTGGAGCGCCAGCTGACCGCGCCAGGCCTGCGCGAAGCGTTCGAGAAGACGCTGGGCGATTGGGTGACCAAGGCGCTCTTGAACGAGTACGGCACTGCGCGTGAGCTGCTCCCGGCACCAGTCACCGCTGAGCTGGAGCTAGCGATCGCGAACCTCGCGCCCACCGTCGCCGACCGCTTCGTCGAGTTCGCCGCGACCCCGGCCTTCCACGATGCGGTGCGGGACTTCCTCTCCCGCCAGAGCGCGGAGCTGAAGGACCGCCCGGTGGCGGGCGTGCTCACCGAGGCGCGCCAGGAGTCCATCAAGCAGTGGGCTGCCGGCTGGGTGGACACGCTGGCGCAGAGCGAGGACTTCGAGCGGGCGATCCGCGAGTTCGTCGAGCGACAGGTGAACCGCCTCGCGACCGACCCCGAGCCGCTGCTGGACCGACTCCCGACCGGACTCGTCGCGGCGGTCGAGACGGGGATCCGCGCTTACCTCCCCGTAGCCCTGGAGCGCCTCGCGGGGCTGCTCTCCAGGCCCGACCTCCGCGAGCGGGTGCGGACCACGGTGCACGGGCTGGTGCAGCGCTTCACGAACGATCTGCTCCTCCACGAGCGGGTGATCGCGAAGATCGTGGTCAGCGAGAAGACCATCGGCCGGATCATGGACGCCTTCGAGCGCGATGGCGCCGACCAGATCGGACGGCTGCTCGACGAGCCGGTGATGCGCGACCAGCTCTCGCGCGCGGTCAACGAGGCGGTGGTCGCCTTCCTGCGGAAGCCCCTGCGCGAGCACTTCGGCGGGCTCGACGGCGAGCGGCTCGAAGGCGTCAGGCGCACCGCGGCGGACTACCTGCTCGCCGCCGTGCGCGACGCCAACACCCGCGCCTTCGCGATCGCCAAGCTCGACCAGGCGCTCGAGTCGGCGGAGCGCCGCACTTGGGGCGACCTGCTCGCTCTCCTCCCGCCCAACCAGGCCGCGGACTGGCTCCAGGAGGCGGCGCGCGGCGAGCGGATGCGCGCCTGGATCGCCGAGGGGTTCGCATCGGGCGGCGCCGCGCTCCTCGACCGGCGCATAGGCAGGCCGGCGGAGCTGCTCCAGGAGGACGCGCCCGGGCGCATCGTCGCATCCATGGCGGATCCGATGTGGACGTGGATCAAGCAGCAGGTGCCGATAGTGGTCGCCCAGCTCTCGGTGCGCGAGATGGTCGAGGAGAAGGTGCGCGGGTTCTCGGTCCAGCGGATGGAGGAGATCATCCGCAACGTGACGCAGCGCGAGCTGGACCTGATCGTGCGGCTGGGGTACTGGTTAGGCGGGTTCGTCGGAGCGGTGGCGTTCCTGGTGAATTGGGCGATCGTGGCAGCTAGTCGTTAGCCGTTGGCCGATGGCCGATGGCCTCCGCGAAGCGCCCTAACGGCTAGCGGCTCACTCGCACCTCCGGCACCCGCACCCACCCCGCCCATCCATTCGGCGCGTCGATCAGCCGGACCACGCTCACTCCGCCGATGGTCGCCGGATCCACCTGCCAGTGGCGCGAGCCGGTGCGGCCTCCGGTGCGCGCCCGCTCGCTTCGCGACCAGCCGCTCCGGAGCGCCCGCGCGAAGTCAGCGGCGTCCTGCGCCGTGTCCCACGCGCTCGCCCACAGCACCACCGTGCCGCTCGGCGTGCCACGGACCTCGTAACGGTCGCCGTTCCACCCCGCCGCCGCGGCGATCGCGTCCGGCTCGGCCACGCCCCACGTTTGCAGCGCGACGCGAGTCTCGAACTCCCCGAAGTCATCGTCGTAGATCAGCGTGTCACCGGCCCGGAGCGGAGGGAACGAGAGCCGCACCGGCACTTCGCGCGCGGTGTAGCGGCTGGGGTGCAGGATCTGCTCGGTCGAGATCGGGAGCCGGCTGCCGTACGGCTGCTCGTCGGAGCGCAAGCGCCGCTCGCCGAAGGCCCGCATGAACTCGGCGCCGTTGAGGTAGGGGAAGATCATCCCTTCCTGGATGATCCGCGGCGCGGCCGCGAAGACCGGCATCGCTTCCTGCTGCGAGCGGATCCCCTCGCGAACCCCGTCCCACATCGCCTCGAGGCTCGGCATGTCGGCGCCGGGCGCCAGCGCCAGGATCGAGGCGAGCGTCGCCTGTCCCTCCGCCACCGCCTGGCCGGCCATCTGCCGGTCGTTCTGGCGCTGCAGCTTCACGATCGAGTTGAGCGACATGTACTGGTCCTGGAGCGCGTGGACCAACTCGTGCGCGAGTATCAGGCGCACCATCATCGGCTCCGCGCCCCGGACCAGGAACAGGGTGGACGAATCGGGATCGTAGAAGCCGGCGACCTGCTCGCCGTAGAGGTCCAGCATGAGCCGGCGGAGATCGGCGTCGGCGGCGATCAGTCCGAAGGCCCGATAGGCACGCTCGACGCCGCGGATCTCGGCCGGCGGCATTTCCTGCGCGATCTTGCGCGAGAGATACGCCCGCACCTGGTCCCGGCTCCGCGAGGCCACGATGGGCGGGCGCCGGAAGGTGAGGCCCACCGCGCGCTCGACCGCCGGAATCACGTCCTGGGCGATGCGCTGCACCGCGTCGGTGTCCTGGGCAACGGCAGGCGCACCGGCGCACAGGCCCACGGCCGCACCGAAGAGGAGCGCCTTTCCCGTGCGGCTGTGCGGCTGCGCGGCCGTGCCCGCGGTCTTCAGCCGGCCCACTCGATCCGCTTCCCCACCGCGGCGCTCACGGCCCGAGCCACGTCCGCGCCGCGCACCACGACGCCGAGCTGCTCGAGCCCGCGCCGCAGCTCCTGGTCGAGCCGATCCCGACGCTCGATCATCGTCTCCTTCGGCACCGCGCTCTTCGGCTCGGCCCGACCCGGC
>JAUYOW010000030.1 GCA_030697825.1 Gemmatimonadales bacterium
CCGTCGGGTCCTGGGCTGGAAGCCGGAGGTCGGCTTCGACGACGGACTCCCCCAACTGGTGGCCTGGTTCCGAGAGGAGGGGCGGTGATCCTACAGACCGGGGGCGCGATCCCCAGCACTCCGATCGAGCTGGTGCTCACCGCCAGCCTCGAGACCAAGATCGTCCTCGTCGTGCTTGCCCTTTTCTCCGCGCTATCCTGGTTCCTGATCTTCTCCAAGCTCTGGCAGTTCCGTCGCATCCGGCGGGCGGGGGACGCCTTCTTCCGCGCGGTGGCGCACGCCAGCCGGCTGGCCGAGGCGCAACACGCCGTAGGCGCGCTGGTGGCCTCTCCCTACACGCGGCTCTTCGGGGAGGGCACGACCTTCTTCTCGGAGCTCGTCCCCGGCGGGCTCGCCGCCGAGCCGGGCGCGGGCGGTACGCTCACGCCCACCCAGCTCGAGGCGCTGCGCATGGTGCTCGAGACCCAGGTGGATGCCGAGCACGACCAGCTCGGCCGGTTCATCCCGTGGCTCGCCACGCTGGGTTCGGTGAGCCCGTTGCTCGGTCTCCTCGGCACGGTGCTGGGCGTGATGGACGCCTTCATCGGCATCGCGGTCGGCGGGGCGGGGAACATCTCCGCGGTGGCCCCGGGCGTGGCGGAAGCCCTGGTGACCACCGTGGCGGGTCTCGCGGTCGCCATCCCGTCGGTCATCGCCTACAACATCTTCACGGCCCGGCAGAACTTCGTCGCCGCCGAGCTGGAAGGGTTCGCGCGGGAGCTGATCGTGACGCTGGCCCGCGAGGGGCGGCTCTGAGATGCGGCGCCCGCGCCGCCACCCCCGCGCCGCGCTGAACGCCGACATCAACGTCACGTCCCTGGTGGATGTGGCGTTCATCCTCCTCATCATCTTCATGATCACGGCGCCCATCATGCAGGGCGGCATTGACGTGCAGCTGCCGCGCGCGGCGTCGCGCCCGCTCGAGTCGCGGCAGGGGATGGTCGTGACGATAGACCGCCGCGGGCGGATCTACGTGGACCAGTCGGCGCTGTCCTACGCCGATTTCCGCGCCACCTTCCGTGCAGTGGTGGGGCGAACTCGGCCGTCGGGGATCTACCTTCGCGCGGACCGTGGCGTGCCCTACGGGGACGTGGCACGCGTCCTGGCGGTGATTCGCACCTCCGGCGTGGCGAACGTGGGCCTCGTCACGGAGGCCGAGGACGTGGTGCGGTGAGGAGCATGCGCGGCCGCGCGACCGCGGAGGGAGTGCGCGGCGCCGGGATCGCGGGGTCGCTCGCGCTGCACGGGCTCGTGATCGCGACGTTCCTGACGGCCGGGGCCACCCAGCCGCGTCCCCCGCTGCTCACCGCATACAGTGTGCAGCTCCTGGCGGCACCCGCTCCCGCCGCTCCGCCGGTACCCCAACCCGCGCCGGCGACGCCGGCCCCGCCGCCCGCGCGGTCACCGGAGCCGCCACGTCCAGCGGCCGCGCCGGCCCCGAGCCGGACGCCGTCGGCCCCGGTCGCCCCGCCACGGACTTCGACCCCGGCGCCCGCGGCCTCGCCGCCGCGGCC
>JAUYOW010000031.1 GCA_030697825.1 Gemmatimonadales bacterium
CATGAGCCGGAACAAGCTCCTCCTCGCCATCGAGGGGTGCTGTACAGCCGCGCGCTGTTTCCGGAGATCCAGGCCATGGACGGTCACGGCTGCGGCAAGCGGGTCGTGAAGGCGCACCGCGGCGAGTCGGTGGTGCTGTCCTGGCCGGCCCACGCGCTCAGCGACCTCGATGTTCCCGAGGACTACGAACGGGCGCTGGGGCGCCTGGCGATGAGGTGACCATGCGAGCGGATCTACTGCGGTTCGCGGCCGAGCTGTCCCAACGGGGTGAGGCGTTCGCGCTCGCGACGGTGGTCCGCCGCGAGCCACCCAGCTCGGCGCGGGTTGGTGATACCGCGCTGATCACGCCGGGCGGCGCGTTCCACGGCTGGTTGGGCGGCAGCTGTACCCAACCCGCCGTCGTGCGGGAAGCGCTCCGCGCGCTCGAAGATGGGTCACCCCGGCTCATCGCCCTTTCACCGAACCCCGAGGCGGACCGCCGCGCCGGGGTCACCGCCTTGCCGATGACGTGCCACAGCGGAGGCAGCGTGGACATCTACATCGAGCCGGTGCTGCCCGCTCCCCGTCTGATCGTATTCGGCGTCTCGCCGGTGGCCCAGGCGCTCGCCCGCCTCGCCAAGGCGATGGGCTTCCTCGTGGACGCCGTGGATCCTGAGGCCGACCGCGCGGCTTTCCCGGATGCGGACCGCGTGATGACCCAACTCGAGGCGGCCGGGCCGCCGGCCGGGGACGGCTCGTCACGTCCGGAGCTGCTCGTGGTGGTCGCGACGATGGGCCGGCGGGATGAAGAAGCCACCACCGCGGCGCTGGCTCTCGAGCCGGCGTATCTCGGCGTCGTGGCGAGCCGGCGTCGGTTCGCCGAGATCGGCGAGGCGCTCGCGGCCCGTGGCGCCCGCCCGGAAGCCCTCGCGGGCATCGCGAGCCCGGCCGGTCTCGACCTCGGCGCCCACGCGCCCGCCGAGATCGCCGTGAGCATCCTGGCCCAGATCGTCCAGCGCCGCCGTTCCGGCGCGGCCTCCTCCGCGCCAGGCCGAGCCGCGGCTCCGGGGCTCGCATCCGAGCATTCCGCGGCCATGCCCTTCGCCGAGGAAGCGGTGGACCCGGTCTGCGGCATGACGGTCACGGTCGCCACCGCGAAGTGGCGCCACGAGCACGCCGGCCGGACGTTCTACTTCTGCGGCAACGGGTGTCGCGAGCGGTTCGCGAAGGACCCGGATCGCTACCTCGCGGCGGCCAGACCGGGGGCCGCCGGGTGAGGGCGGAGATCCGCGCCATGCAGGAGGCGATGGAGCGGCACGGCTATATCGCCGAGCCGGCCATCGCGACGGCGGCCTACCTCGCCACCGAAATGCGGAAGCCGCTCCTGGTCGAGGGCGACGCGGGCGTCGGCAAGACGGAGATCGCCAAGGTTCTCTCTCGCGTCCTGGACACGGAGCTGATCCGGCTCCAGTGCTACGAGGGGCTCGACGTCAACACCGCGCTCTACGAATGGAACTACCAGCGGCAGCTGCTCCGCTTGAAGATGGCGGAACGGGACGGCGGGGACCCCGCCGCGCTCGAGAACGTGATCTTCGGGCGTGATTACCTCCTCGAGCGCCCGCTGCTCCGCGCCATCACGCGGCGCGAGGGGCCGCCGGTCCTGCTGGTGGACGAGGTGGACCGCGCCGACGACGGCTTCGAGGCGTTCCTGCTCGAAGTGCTCTCCGATTTCCAGGTCACGATCCCCGAGCTGGGCACGATCGTGGCGGAGCACATCCCGTACGTGGTGCTGACGTCGAACCGGACCCGTGAGATCGGCGACGCGCTGCGCCGCCGGTGCCTCTACCTGTACGTCGAGCACCCGAGCCTGGAGAAAGAAGTGCGGATCATCCGCACCCAGGTGCCCGACATCGGCGAGCGGCTGGCCGCGGAGATCGGCCGGTTCATGCAGGCGCTGCGCGGACGCCGGCTCTCCAAGCCACCCGGCGCGGCGGAGACGGTGGACTGGGCGCGCGCCCTGATGAGCCTGCACCGCGACCGGCTGGACCGTGAGGCGGTGGAAGAGACGTTAGGCTGCATCCTCAAGGACCCGCACGACGTCGCGGAGCTGGGCGACGCCGATCGCACCTCGCTGGTCGAACGGGCGCTTGCGGGAGCTTCCCTCGCATGACCGCCCGCGACCTCGTCACCCACCTGGCGCGGTTCGCGCGTGCCCTGCGCGAGCGCGGCGTGAAGGTGGGACTCGCCGACGAGGTCGATGCCGCCACGGCCCTCACCTTGGTGGACATCGGCGACCGGGACGAGGTGCGGCTCGCGCTGGCCACCGCGCTCAAGATCCTGCCTCGCGATCGCGCCCTCTTCGAGGACTTATTCGATCGTCTGTGGCGCGAGCGGAGTGGGCTCGATGATGGGACCGATCGGAGCGCGGCCCCCGCGCGCCGTCGCGACAGCCAGGCCGCGGTCCGGCGCGCCGCCTGGGGCCCTCGGGATCCCGCCCTCGAGCCGGAGCGCTCCATCGCGGTCCCCGAGGGCGGCGTGCCGGGCTACAGCGCGGAGGCCCTGCTACGCCGCAAGCCGTTCGACGAGTGCTCGGCGCGCGACCTGGCCGCTATGGAGCGACTCCTCACCCGGCTCGCGCGCACGCTCGCCACGCGCCGGAGCCGGCGACTGGTGCCCACCCGCGGGCGCGGCCTGGTGGACCTTCGCCGCAGTTTCCGCCGCGCGGTGGGCAGCGGCGGC
>JAUYOW010000032.1 GCA_030697825.1 Gemmatimonadales bacterium
CATCTGGCCATCCTCCGCTTCCTCGGGGTGACTCGCGGCGTCGTCGCGCTCACCAAGTGCGACCTCGCGCCTGATGCCGACTGGCGCGCGCTCGTGGCCGACGAGCTGAACGACGAGACGGTGCGCCATTTCGGTGCGGCGTGGCCGATCGTCGAGGTTTCGGCGACCCAGGCGACCGGGCTGGAGCGGCTCCGCGAGGTGCTGGCCCGCGTCGCCCAGGAAGTCGCGGCGCACGGCTCCGACGACCGGTTCCGGCTTCCGGTGGACCGGGTGTTCGCGCTCGCCGGAGCCGGGACCATCGTGACCGGCACGGTGTGGAGCGGCTGCGTGGCCGAGGGCGACCGCGTCCTGGTGCTGCCGGCGGCGGTGGAGGCGCGGGTTCGCAGCATCCAGGTGCACGAGCAGCCGGCGCCGCGCGCCGAGCCCGGTCGCCGCGCCGCCCTCGCCCTCGTCGGCCTGTCGCGCGAACAGGCTGCGCGCGGCTCGGTCGTTCTGTCCGGCGAAGGATGGCGCGCCGGCCGCGCGATGGACGTCGAGATCACTCTGCTGCCGGGCGCGGTGCTGAAACCAAGGGCGAGGGTGCGGGTCCATCACGGTACGGCGGAGGTGATGGCGCGCGTCACGCGCGCGGGTGACGCCACCAGCGGGAGCTTTCCCGCCCGCCTCATGCTCGAGGATCCGCTGGTGACGCGCGCGGGTGACCGGCTGGTGCTCCGGTCGTACTCGCCCGTCACGACCATCGGCGGTGGGTTGGTCGTTGATCCGTGGGCGGATGACGGGGCGCTCCGGCGGGCCAGGCGCGTTCTCCCCGCGACCCCGACTTCGGACCAACAGCGGGTCGTTCAGCTGATCGCCCGCCGTGGCCGGTCCGGGCTGGCTCTTGCCCAGCTCGAGGTCGTTGCGGGCCTCGGCGTGAGCCGGCTCACCGCGGTGCTGGGGCGCGCATCCGAGATTGGGTTGGTCGAGGTGGACGGGTGGTATGTCGCCGTCGCCGAAGTGGACGCCGCGGCGGAGCGTCTTCGCGAGGCGTTGGAGCGCTACCACGCCGCGCACCCGCTCGAGCCGGGCATGCCGGCGCAGGCATGGCGCGCTTCGCTGGTTGCTGGTCCGGCGCAGCTCGTGGAGCTGGCTGAACGGCGCCTGGTGGACCAGACCCGGCGCGTCGTGAAGGACGGCTCCACCGTGAGGCTGGCGGACTTCGAGCCGGGTCGTGGCGGCGGTGCACAGGCTGAGCAGGAGCGGGTGCTGGAGGTGCTCCGCGCCGCTGATGCGGAGCCGCCTACCATTGCGGAGTTGGCGGCCGGCCTGCCTGGCGTGGATGTGCCGGCCATCCTGAGACTTCTCGCCCGCTCGGGGGTAGTAGTGGCGGTCGGGAAGGACCGGTACTACGAGGCCGGCGCTATCAGCCGGGAGCAGGCCCGGCTGGTCGAAGCCCTGAAGGAGCTGGGGCCCTCAACGCCGGCGGGGATCAGGGATCGCCTGGGGCGGTCGCGAAAGTGGTTGATCCCGCTACTGGAATGGGCTGACAGGGAAGGGGTTACGGTGAGGGAAGGGGACCGCCGAGCCCTGAAAAAGGGCCCCTAGGCGTTGACTTATTCGTTGGGGCGTCGTAACATAGCCCGGTGTAAAGGAGTGTCCCGTTCACCCCTATTCGAGGAGTGAAGAACCAGCAACTTTTCCGTCCGAAACGGAGTCCAGAATGAGGCGCTACGCATACGCGTGGCTCTTGGCAGGACTCGCTCTGGCGGCACCGCGGGTATCGCAGGCTCAGCAGGATACCTCGCGACGCAACCAGGTCGAGCTTCTTCAGAACTACCCGAACCCGTTCAATCCGGCGACGACGATCCCGTTCCGCCTGAGCGAGAGCCTGTTCCGGAGTGGCCGGGGCCCGGTAGTGAGCATCAGAATATACAACGTGCTCGCCCAGCTCGTGGCGGTCCCGTCGTTGCAGGCCTCCGGCCAGCGACTTGACGCCGTTGAGTTGGAGTGCCGAGAGTTGCGCAACTGTTACTGCGTGTTCTCCGCCTTTTGGGATGGG
>JAUYOW010000033.1 GCA_030697825.1 Gemmatimonadales bacterium
CGCTAGGCAGTCTGCTGCACGTCGCCCGGATGCACTACTACCGGGGCCAGGCTGGTCTGCCGGCTCTCGATCCGGTGGAGGCGATGCGCCAGGCGCCGGGCCGGATCGCGTGGGTGTTCGATCGCGCGCGGCGGATCTGGGAGGGCTACGCGAAGTGGGCGCCGGTCGCCGACCGATTCAAGGTGCTGTCGGTCGAGGAGGAGTACGAGATCCGGATCGGCGGCAACCTGTTCACGGCGCGGCTGGATCTCGTGTACCAGGGCACCGACGGGCGGGTCTGGATCGACGACCTCAAGAGCACCGGCGGCAACGTGGAGAAGCACCACTACGAGTGGGATCACGCGGGCCAGATGGCGATGATCGACGTGCTGGGGCGGGCGGTGCTGCCGGCGGTGTTTGGCGTGCCGTACGGCGGGATCACGATCACGTCGATCTGCACCGCGAGCACGTTCGCGGCGGCGCGGGCGCCGCTGCAGATCGCGCCCGCCTGGCGCGCGAGCGTGCTGGAAGCCGCGCGCGAGGGTCTGGCCGCGATCGCGAACGATCCGAGGGCGGCATGGGACTTGCCGCCCAACCCGGAGGCGTGCATGGACAGGTGGGGGCCGTGCGACTACCGCGATCTTTGCACGCGCGGGCCGACCGAGGCGGCGCTGGCCGAGTTCGATCAGGCGGCGGTCGAGACTTTGGTGGAAGGAGCGGGGCGATGAAGCGGGGCGAGGATTCGGTGCGATTCGTGCGCGCAGGATCGACCGTCTGGATCGCGGTCGAGGGCGGCGTGTGTCAGCAGGTGGTGAGCGAGGACGGGTTCGAGGTTCACGCGCGTGAGGGGGTGGGGGTCTGGTTGCCGGTGTCCGCGATGCGCGCGGCGCTGGTCAACGGCGACACGCGCCGGCTGTTGCGCGGGTTGAAGGGCGGGGCGGTGAAGCGGGCGCACGGGGAAGACGCCTAGCCATGGAAGCTGTGCTTGCCGTTGTTGGACTATTCATTGGGTTGGGCCTCGGGCTGTACTTGGCGCGGGTGCAAGCGTGCGCGAGCATGACGACCGCCTACAACACGTGCAAAGGACGGCGCGATCAACGGTGCGACGGCGGCAACTGCACCAGGCATTGTGTGGAGCTGTGCAAAGGGCGATGCAGATCGTTACCTGAACGCGCGCTGGACGCGCTGGCCAAATGACGGCGCGCGAACGCTATCACGCGAAGCGTGCGGATCTGGCGGCGGTGGTCGAGCCGCTGGGCTTCGGGGATCGTAGCGACGGCGCGAACGTGCTGTTCGCGCGAAGCCTGGTGCGCGAGGACGTGTTCGTGACAGTAAGCTGGCGCACGGTGCTGGGCGTGATGCTCGCATCGCAGGCCGAACGCGAAGGGATCGAATACACGGTCGAGAATAGGCTGCCGTCGGAACTGGTGCTGGTGCAAGAAGATCGCTGGAAGGTGATGTTGAGCGCGCAGTTGGACGCGGGAACGGTCGTGCAGCCGTTCGGTTTCGAGACGCGTGCGATCGGCGCGGTGCAACCGGCGATCAACCAGTTGATCGAAGCCTCGACCGGCGACGCCGCCTGTCCGCGCTGTGCGGCGCCGTGCGTGGTCAAACGGAAGCACCCGGCCGTCGTGGACGGGGCGTTCGTGGGTGGCGGCGCACCGTTCTACGCGTGCTGTCGCTACCCGAAATGCACCGGGATCGCGCGGGCCGAGAGCAAGGCGCTCGCTGCACTTGAAGCTCTAGCTGCAACCTAACAGGGGAGAGAACATGATCGCACTACCTACCATTCTGCTTGTCGGCCCGACCGGGGTGGGCAAGTCCACGGCTGTACTGCGCGCGCTCAAGAACAACGCGTTCTACGTGGCGGCCGAGCGCGGCGCGCTGTCGATCGCGCGCAACCCGGCGATCTACACGGGGCCGGCGCCCGACGTCGTAGAGTGCGTGACCACGCGCGCGCCGTGGATCGAGGTGCTGCGCGCGGTGCGGCAGGGCTGCGAAGGCGTGCGCGTCGGCAAGTACAGCGCGATCGTGATCGACACGATCTCAAGCCTGGCCGATCGCGAGTACGACTACCTCGTGGCGACCGAAAACTCGGGCCACGGGCGCGAGTGGAACATGCTCGCGGCGCACGTGCGACCGATCGTCAACGAGGCGATCGCGGCCGAGGCGATCGTGGTGTGCGTCGCGCACCAGAAGGACGTGGGCGAGAAGGAACCGAAGATCAAGCTGCCCAGGCTGCCGGGCAAGCTGGGCGAGGAAGTGGTGCCGAGCCTGTTCGACGTGGTGGTGCGGCTGGATTGGGGAGCGGGGCCGAACGGCGAGGCGGTGAGGATGCTGCGCTGCCAGCCGCGCCCTCGGTGGGCCGACAAGGATCGGCACGGGGTCGTGATCGACGGCGAGGTGATCGGGGAGGACGGGATCCTGCCCCTGATCCGGCGTTGCGTGCAGCGCGCGCGCGGGCAGGCGGTGGACATGCCGGCGGCGGGGGCGGGGGCGAACGGGGCGGCGAAGGGATTGGACCTGTAGATCTTTGCAATCAAGGGGGTGAGATTCCCCTACAACCGGGCGAACGCGCCCAAGCCAAGGAGTAAGCCATGACCGG
>JAUYOW010000034.1 GCA_030697825.1 Gemmatimonadales bacterium
CGGCGAGAAGCGCGTCGCGATGACGTGGATCGGCGACGGCTCCACCAAGGCGGCCGTGACGCACGAGGGGTTCAACTTCGCCGCGGTTCAGAAGGTCCCCGCCATCTTCATCGTGCAGAACAACCAGGTCGCCCTGGGCACTCGGATCGGCCAGCACCATCTGGCGGCCGACTTCGGCGGCCTCGCCGGGTCGTACGGGATGGCCGGCGCGGTCTTCGACGGGAACAACGTGCTCGACGCCTTCGCCGCGACGCGGCTCGCGGCGGAGCGCTGCCGCGAGGACGACGGGCCCGTGATGCTGGTCGCCGAGACGTTCCGCATGGGTGGTCACGCGACGCACGACGAGCGCGAGGCGCGCGAGACCTTCCCGGCGGAATGGTTCGAGCGCTGGGGGAAGCGCGACCCGATCGGCCTGTTCGAGGAGCACCTCAAGAAGGAAGGCGTTTCCGCTTCGACGCTCGGGAAGATCGAGGCCCGCGTCGAAGCCGAGATCAGCGCCGCCGAGGCGGAGGCGCTGGCGAGCCGCGAGCAGGCGGTGCCGGTGCCGGAGTCGGCGCTCGGCGGCGTCTACGCGGATGGGTGAGGGTGCGGGCGGTGAGGCGGGTGGAAGGCATCGCATGGCGCACCCTGAACCTCGACCCCCGCTACCAGGACCAGGTCGCCAGCTTCACCGTGGACCGCATGCCCGCGGACATCCTGATCGACCCCAGCGGCACGCTCCTGTTGACGGCCACCGTCCACCGCTGAACGCGCCCTACATTCTCGGCCCGGCCTGGCTATTCTTCCCCCTCGCCCGTTCGGCGGCGGCGACGCACATCCGGTCTCCTGATGACTGCCCACCGCTGCAACTCCGCAACTCTGCAACTCTGAGTCATACATGCGTTTTCTCATCATCGGCGCAGGAAGGCAGGGCTCGGCCTGCGCTTTCGACCTGCTCCAGCAGCCCGCCACCAGGTCCGTCACCCTCGCCGACAAGTACTTCGGCAACATCCCGCCCTTCCTCGACTCGTACAATGGCGGCGGCAAGCTCGACCTGCTGAAGCTCGATCTCAAGGACCCGGACGAGGTGCGGGGAGCGATGGGCCGGGCGGACGCCGTCCTGTCCGCCGCGCCGTACTTCCTGAACTACGACCTCGCGAAGCTCGCCGTGGAGGCGGGCGTCCACTTCGCCGACCTCGGCGGGAATACCGAGCTGGTCTTCAAGCAGAAGCAGCTGAACGCCGAAGCGGAGAGGAAGGGCGTGAAGGTCGTGCCCGACTGCGGGGTCGCGCCGGGGATGGTCAACATCCTCGCCGGCGAGGGGATCAGGCGACTCGACCACGTCGAGAGTGTGAAGATTTACGTCGGCGGGCTGCCGCAGCATCCCGAGCCGCCGCTCAACTACATGGTGGTGTACTCGCTCGAGGGCGCGCTCGACTACTACACCACGCCTTCGTGGGTGCTGCGCGGTGGGAAGCGCACCCAGGTCGAGGCGCTCACGGAGTTGGAGACCATCGAGTTCCCCGCGCCGCTCGGCGCGCTCGAGGCGTTCCACACCGGCGGCGGCATCTCGACCATGCCGTTCAGCTATGAGGGGAAGATCGCGACGATGGAGTACAAGACGCTGCGCTATCCCGGGCACGCCGCGATCATGAAGCCGATCCGCGACCTGGGGCTCATCGAGGACACGCCGGTCGACGTCAACGGCTCGAAGGTGCGTCCGCGCGACGTCTTCATCGCGGCCACCGCGCCGGCGTTGGTGAAGCCGGAGGGCGAGGACCTCATCGCGCTGCGGGTGGACGTGCGCGGCACCAAGGGCGGCAGGCCCGCGGGCACGCGGTGGCAGATGGTGGACCGGTACGACGGGAAGCACCACGTCACGTCCATGATGCGTACCACCGGGTACTCGCTGGCGATCACCGGGATCATGCAGCTGGACGGGCGTATCTCGGCGGCCGGCGTTCACGTGCCGGAGGAGTGCGTGCCCGCGCAGCCTTACATCGACGAGTTGAAGCGGCGCGGCGTCGTCATCGAGGAGTCGGCGCTGTGAGTCGGCGCGTCGGCGCGTCGGCGCGTCTGTGCGTCGGTGCGTCTGCATAAGTGCCGGCCATTCACATCCAGTCCTTCGTCGCGTCGCCGCCCGGGCAGGTCTGGGCGGCGCTGACGTCTGCGGCGGGAGCGGGCGTGCTGCTCGACGGACTCCCCGCGCGCGGGTGGCCCGAACCGCGGGGCGAGCAGGCGCCGTTCCATCTGCACGTGGCCTGGCCTCACACCCCCGAGCCCACGGAGGTCTCGGTCACCTTGCACGAGTTGGGCGGCGGCACCCGCATCGACCTGGTGCACCAGGGCTGGGGCGAGGGTGGCGCGTGGGAGGAGCAGGTCCAGGGCCACTTCGCGGGGTGGCTCCAGGGCCTCGCGGCGCTGGGCTTGTTGGTGGAGAGCGAGAAAGACACTCGGCCCGCGACGCCGGCTCTGAAGGCGGCGGAGCGGTACTTCGCGTCGGGCGAGATCCCCACTTCGCCGAGTGCGGTCTATCGCTCGCTGACGGATGCGGACGTGCTCGAGCGTTGGAGCGACGGAGTGCTCGAGGGCGCGGAGCGGACGGACGCGATCGAGAACGGCTACCTGAGGTGGTCGCTCCCGAATCGCGCGGAGCTCGTCATCATCCTTCGCCGCACGCCGAGGGGCACGCATTGCGCGCTGGCCGAGTACGGGGTGGTGGACAAGGTGGCTTCGGCCAGGTGGCCTGCGATGTTCGAGCGGCTCACGAGGTTCCTGGAATAGTTCCTGCCGCCCCAGGATCGCGACCGGGAAGCCGCGGGAGGCGTGGGCGGCGAGGAGGGCGTCCTCCGCGGCGCGCCTATCGATGCCGTAGACCAGTTGCGGTGGTCCGACTCGGTGGGTGCCGCGGCGGGCGCCGTCGGCCGGGTTGCGGCGAGCGGCTCCGGCATGAGCGGGCCCTTTGGCGCCGAGCTGACGACACGCATTTTTTCGCACCAGGTTGCAATGTTTCGCACTTGTCCCTTCCGCCCCAAGACCTATAGAGTGCGCCGACCCGAACCCGTCAGGCGTACCTATGACCGATCCGCATCCGCCGGCAGCTCCTCGCGTCGTCGCTCCCAGCGCGGTCACCCCGGTCGCCGGCACTCCCCGCGCCGCCGCTCCGAGCGCCGGCACTCCCCGCGCTGTTGCTCCCAGCGCCGTCAGTCCCAGCGCCGGCCGCGGCTCGGCCTCGTCGGGGGCGGACTCGTCCAAGCTGTCGCCCGCACTGGCGGCGCTGGGTTTCCGATATCTCTCGCCCAAGGCTGTTGCTGATGGGTCGGCCGCTGGGAATGGTGCCCCCGGCCTGACGTCCGGGATCAGTGCACCAGGGGTGACGTCAGGGGTAGGTGCACCCGGTGTGACAGCCGGGTACGAGCGGCGGGTGCCGGCCGGGCGCTGGTCGTCGGACGGCGCTTCGGTCGCAGGCCGGGGAAGGGTGGTTCCCAAGAGCAAGCTGCTCGGGCAGGTACGCCTGGCTATTCGGGCGCGGCATATGAGCCCGCGAACCGAGCGCCAGTACGTGCATTGGGTGAAGCGTTTCGTGCTGTTCCACGGCAAGCGTCACCCGCTCGAGCTGGGCGAGGAGGAGGTGACGGCTTTCCTGAACCACCTGGCCGACCGGGCCAAGGTGAGCGCGAGCACCCAGACCCAGGCGTTGAGCGCGTTGTTGTTCATGTACCGGCGGGTGTTGCGCCGGCAGTTGCCGTGGCTCAAGGGGATCGTGCGGGCGAAGCGGGCGCAGCACATCCCGGTGGTGCTGACGCGTGACGAGGTCCGCGCGCTGCTGGCGGCGCTCGACGGCGTGCCGAGGCTGGTAGCGATGTTGCTGTAC
>JAUYOW010000035.1 GCA_030697825.1 Gemmatimonadales bacterium
GGCGGGCGGAACACGCCGGCCGGACTCCCCACATGATGGTGGAGCATGAGGAACGCCGTGCCGCCCGAGCGCGGCCCCTGGCACAGATCGGTGATGCCTGCGGCGCCGAGCACACCCTTCAGCGCGTCGGACTCGAACCACTCGTCCACCAGATCGGCCACCGACATCGGCAGGATGCGAAGCAGGTCCACCACTGCCTGCTTTCCGAGCCGGCGGACCCGCCAGCCCAGTCCGGCGAGGCGCGCCAGCTCGCCCCGGTCGCGGCTCCTGATGGCGGGTGGGGGAGCGGTGTACAGCGCCTCGAGGACCCGCGCCAGCCGTCCCATCCGCTCGCAGAACTCGGGCCACTTCGCGGCGTCGGCCGGGCTCAAGCGCTTGATCGCTTCGACGGATGTCGCCAGGTCCCGAGACAGCTCCAGCCGGCCACCGTCGGGCAGCGTCGCAGCGATCCACGGGTCGGGGCGCCACACCTGGAGTCCGTGTGATCCCAGAGCGAGATCGCGGGTGACCCGGGGCGGGATCCACCCGACGTCCGGCGATCCGTCCGTCACGCTCCGCCGCTCGAGCACCAGCACCCGGCGTCCGGCCTTCGCCAGCAGCGCGGCCGTCACCAGCCCGTTGAGGCCGGCACCGATCAGGATCGCGTCGTAGGTCACGCGCGGTCCTTCAGGATCTCGAGGGCCGCGAGCCGTCCCGACGCGCCCATGATCCCGCCGCCGGGGTGCGTGCCCGAGCCGCACTGGTAGTACCCGCGCACCGGCGTACGGTACTTCGCCCACGCCGGTGCAGGCCGCAGGAAGAACAACTGTTGCAGGGTCAGCTCTCCCTGGAAGATGTTCCCCTCGGAGAGCCCCGTGACCCGCTCGATGTCGGCCGGGGTGATCACCTGACGGTGCTCGATCGCCGACCGGATGTTGGGCGCGAAGCGGGCCAGTGCGTCGATCACCGCGTCGCCGAATGCCTCCCGGCGCGCGTCGGTCCAGCCGCCGTTCAAGCGATAAGGCGCGTACTGTACGAAGATGGACATCACGTGCTTGCCGGGCGGCGCCATTCCGGGGTCGATCATCGAGGGGATGACGATGTCCAGGTACGGTTGCCGAGAGAACTCGCCGTACTTCGCGTCGTCGTAGGCGCGCTCCACGTACTCGAGGCTCGGGCTGATGGACATCGCGCCGCGCAGGTGCGGCCCGTTGCCCGGCATGCAGGTGAAGCTCGGCAACTCGCCCAGGACGAGGTTCACCTTGCCTGACGAGCCGCGGAACTTGAATCGCGTAATGGCTTCGACCAGCTCGCCGGGCAGCTCCTTCGCTTCGACGAGGTCGAGGAAGGTGCGCCGCGGGTCGAGCCCCGACACAACCACGCGGGCGCGGATCTCCTCGCCGTTCTCGAGGGCGACGCCCACCGCTCGGCCGTTCTTCACCACGACCCGCGCCACCGCGGCGTCGGTACGGATCTCCACGCCGAAGCGCCGGGCCGCGGCCGCGATGGCCTCGCTCACGGAGCCAGTCCCGCCTTTCGGGAAGCCCCAGGCGCGGAAGACGCCGTCGATCTCGCCCATGTAGTGGTGCAGGAGCACGTACGCGGTGCCGGGAGAGCGGGGCCCGAGGAACGTCCCGATGATCCCGCTCGCCGACTTCGTCGCCTTGAGCACGTCGGTCTCGAACCACTCGTCCAGGAAGTCCGCCGAGCTCATCGTCATCAGCTTGTGGAGCGCGTGGAACTTCTCGGCGCCTAACGAGCGGAAGTGCCGGCCCAGGCGCAGCAGGCCGAGCAGATCGCCCGGCGAGAGCGACGTCGGGTCGGGCGGGACCATGCCGAGGATCGGCTTCACGGCCATCGCCATGTGGTGCATCAGCCGGCCGAACTCGTCGTAGGCGTCCGCGTCGCGCGGCGAGTGGCGGTACAGCTCGCGGCGGGTCTGGTCGTGGTCGCCCCACATCGCGAGGTGATCGCCGTTCAGCATCGGCGTCACAGTGCTCTCGAGCGGGAGGATATGCAGGCCGTGGCCGGGGAGGTCGAGGTCGCGGATGATCTCCGGCCTGAGCAGGCTCACGACGTAGGAGAACACCGCGAACTTGAACCCGGGGAACACCTCCTCGGTGATCGCCGCGCCGCCCACGCGCTCGCGACGCTCCAGCACCAGCACCCGCTTCCCGGCGCGCGCCAGGTAGGCCGCGTTGACGAGCCCGTTGTGCCCGCCGCCGATGACGATCGCGTCGTAACTCTTCGCCATCCGGTCAGGCCCGCTTTCGTTCAGGATTGAAGAACGGTGTCTTCACCACGCGCGCGGAAGCCTGCTTGCGATGGTGCTCCACGGTCACCTCCATCCGGACCTCGGCGCCGGGCCGGCTGTGGGGCGAGCGCAGGTGGGCGAGCGCGAGGTACTTCTTGAGCAACGGCGACCAGCAGCCGCTGGTGGCGTAGCCGACCTGCTCGCTGCCCACGTACACCGGCACGCTGGTCCGCCACGCGACGGTGGGGAGCCTCGGCGGCAGCCCCACCTCGGCGTAGAGCCGCTCCAGCGAGTCCCAGTCCACCTCGAGCCCCACGAACTGCCAATCCGGGCCGCGCCGTGCTTCGGCCGCGAGGGCGCCCCGGCCCACGAAGCGCTCCTTCTCCAGGCTCACCGTCCAGCCAAGGTTCAACTCGAACGGCGAGGACTTCTGGCTTTCGATCAACGCGTGGCGCGCGGAGAAGTAGTCCACCTCGATCAACATCAGTCCCGCCTCGATCCGCGCGATGTCGAGCGCCAGGATGCCCGCCGGCGTGATCCCGTAGGGTGTTCCGGCTGCGATCAGCGCGTCCCAGAGCGCGAGGGCGTTAGGCGCGTCCACCCAGATCTCGTAGCCGAGGTCGCCGGTGTAGCCGGTGCGCGAGATCGTGACTTGGATGCCGCGCACGGTGGCCGGCGTCAGCCGGAAATACCGGAGTCCGCTGAGATCCGTGTCCGTGAGCTGCTGGAGGATCGTCCGCGAGGAGGGCCCTTGGAGCGCCAGCGCCGCGGTCGTCTCGGAGACGTCCTCGATGGTGACGCTCATGCCAACGGAGTTCTCGTGCAGCCACCGCAGGTTGGGATCAGCGGAGGTCATCCGGAAGGTCTGTTCGTCCAGACGCGAGATCGTGCCGTCGTCGATCACCTTGCCGGCGGCGTCGCACCAGGGGGTGTAGAGCACTTGGCCCACCTTGGACTTGGCGACGTGGCGTGTCACGATGCGGTCCAGGAGGCGGGCGGCGTCCTGGCCCCGCACCAGGTACTTGAAGAGCGGCGAGACGTCGAGCAGCGCCGCGGAACTGCGGATGGCGTGGTACTCGCGGTCGTGGAGCAGCTCGTAGGAGCTCGCCACCGTGTAGCCGGCCCAGCGCCGCCAGGCCTGGCTCACGCATAGGGCCGAGGTGCGCGGGTGGAACGGCGTGGTCTTCAGCATCGTGGCGGCACCAACACTACGACACCGAGGCGCATATTGGAAGCGCGACAGCGCTACCTATTGGCCCGCGAGAAATCCCGACGGTCTCGCCCGCAGAAACCCTCGGTCGGCTATATGTGGTGATAGACACGATCCAGCACAGCATCCCGAGCCCGTCGCGCTCCGCGCCCGCGCCGCGACGACGGTGGATGTGGCTGGACGATCGGGGCGGCTGACGGGGCAGCTGGACCATCGCCGCTCAGGCAGCGCCGCCCCGCGCCGCGGCCAGCAGCCGCCGCGTGTACGGGTGCTGGGGATGATCGAGCACTCGCTCGGTGTCTCCCTCCTCCACGATCTTCCCCTGGTACATCACCGCGACCCGGTCCGCGATCCGCTCCACCACGGCGAGATCGTGGGTGATGAACAGCATCGCAATGCCGACCCGGCGCTGGAGCTCGAGCAGCACGTTGAGGATCTGCGCCTGCACCGACACATCCAGCGCCGACACCGGCTCGTCGGCCACCAGGAAATCGGGCTCCAGCGCCATCGCCCGCGCGATCGCCACCCGCTGCCGCTGGCCCCCGCTCATCTCGTGCGGATAGCGGTACATGAAGTACGGTTCGAGTCCCACCAGGCCCAGAAGCTCGAGCACCCGCTTCTCGATCTCGCCCTCGGGCACGATGTGATGCAACCGGAGCGGCTCGGCGATGAGCGACTGGATCTGCATCCGAGGGCTCAGCGACCGATACGGATCCTGAAACACGATCTGGAATCGCCGGCGCATCGTCCTGAGCTCGCGCCCGCGCAGCGCCAGGAGATCGATTCCATCGAATCGAACCGCGCCCGCCGTGGGTTCCACGAGGCGCAACACCGCGCGACCCAACGTGGTCTTGCCGCTCCCCGACTCCCCGACCAGCCCGAAGATCTCGCCACGCCGCACCTCGAGATCCACGCCGTCCACCGCGCGCACCCACTCCCTCCGTCCGAACCAGCGACCACCAAACGGGAAATGGATCCGCAGCCCGCGGACCTCGAGCAGCGCGTCAGGTCGTTGTGCCATCATGGACCTTGTAACAGGCGCACAGCCGCCCAGCAACGGGGTCGAGCGGCGGGAATGCCGCCGTACACGAGGCGTCGCCTAACGGGCAACGCGGATGAAATGAGCAGCCCGGGGGCAAGTCCAGCAGATCGGGCACCACGCCTGGGATTCCGACCAGAGGGGTCTTCCGGCCCGCCCCGAGCCGCGGCACCGAGCGCAGGAGCCCCTGCGTGTAGGGATGCTTGGGCTCGCGAAACACCCGCTCGGCGTCCCCCACTTCGACGAGCTTCCCGGCGTACATCACCATCACCCGCCGCGCCAGCTCCTCCACGACGCCGATGTCGTGCGTGATGATGAGCAGCGACATGCCGAAATCCCGCTGCAGGCGCGCCAGGAGATCCAGGATCTCCCGCTGAATCGTCACGTCGAGCGCGGTGGTGGGCTCGTCGGCGATCAGCAGCCGCGGCCGCGCGCTGACGGCGATGGCGATCGTCGCGCGCTGCCGCATGCCGCCGGAGAGCTCGTGCGGATAGGCTTTGGCCCGCTTTTCGGGCTCCGGGATCTCCATCTCGCCGAGCAGGCGCACGGCCTCGGCGTCTGCCTCGCGCCGCGTCAGGCCCCGGTGCAGCTGCACCACGTCGGCGATCTGGCGGCCGACGGTGTGCACGGGGTTGAGCGCCGCGCCCGGCTCCTGGAAGACGATGCCGATCCCCGCGCCGCGCACGCGCCGGAGCTCGGCCGGGCTCGCCCGCGCGACATCCACGCCGTCGAACCGCACGCTGCCGCCCACCACCCGCCCCGGCGAGGGGACGACGCCGAGCAGCGACAGCGCGACGATCGTCTTGCCGCACCCCGACTCTCCCACCAGCGCGACTGTCTCGCCCGCGTCCACGTCGAACGAGAGGCCGTCCACCGCCTTGAGCACTCCTTCGTCGAGGAAGAAGTACGCCGCGAGGTCCCGCACCTCGAGCAGCATGCTTACACGTACCGGCGCATCAGCGCCTTGGGATCAAGCGCGTCGCGCAACCCGTCGGCCAGCAGCGAGAACGCGATGAGGATCGTCGCGAGGAGCGCACCCGGGAAGAACGCCACCCACCACGCGACGAGCAGCGCGTCCTGTCCCGCGCTCACCATGTTGCCCCACGACGGCGTGGGCGGGCGGATCCCTAGGCCGAGGAAGGAGAGCCCCGCCTCGGCGCCGATCATCCCCGCGACCGAGAAGGCGGCGCTCACCAGCACCGGCGAGAGCGCACTCGGGATCAGGTGCCGCAGGATGATCAACCGCGCCGGCAGCCCGATACCGCGGGCCGACTCGATGAACTCCTGCTCCCTGAGCGACAGGAACTCGCCCCGGATGAACCGGGCCGTTCCGGGCCAGGCGGTGAGCCCCAGAATCAGGACCAGCACCAGGATGTTCGCCTCGAAAACGCCCACGAGCATGAGCATCAGGTAAAAGGTGGGGAACGCGATGATCACGTCCACCCCCCGCATCATCACGTTGTCCACCCAGCCGCCCGCGTAGCCCGCGATGGCGCCATAGGTGGTCCCGATCAGCTTGGCCACGAGCATCGCGAGGAGCCCGATCGAGAGCGAGACCCGGGCCCCGTAGATGGCGCGGCTCAACAGGTCGCGGCCGAATTCGTCGGTGCCCATGAGATGCGCCCAGGACGGCGCGAGGTACCGCGTCTCCATCACGTGCTCGATGGTCGCGGGGTCGTGGGGGGCGAGCAGCGGCGCCAGGATGGCGACGAGATAGAGGAAGAGAATCACGTACCCGGATGCCACGGCCAGCGAATTTGCCCGGAACCGCCGCATGGCGATGCGCATCGGGCTCTTCCCTTGGTGCCCCCGCGCGGGCTGCCGCGCGAGGCGCCGCACGTCCCACACCGAGAACCCCACCGCGCCGACGAGCGAGGCCACGAGAAACAGCGCGGCGACCCACTGGTCTACCGCCGTGGTCGTGAACGCGTGTGCGAACCGCCCCCACCGCCACCCGAGCACGCCGAGCACGATCAGCGTGTACGCGAGCAGGTGGACGCCGCGCTGCCGCATCCCCAGCACGAGGTGGCCCACGCCGGGCACCAGCGCCCAGCGCTCGGCGGCGGGCGCTCTATCGGGCACGCGGCTTCCCCTCCAGTGACACGCGCGGATCCACGACCGTGAGCGCCACGTCCGCGAGCAGGTTGCCGAGCACCGTGAGCGTCGCGGCAATCAACGTCGTGGCCATTATGAGCGGATAGTCCCGGCCGCCCACGGCCTCCACGGTGAGCCGTCCCATCCCCGGCCAGGCGAAGATCGTCTCGATGATGGTGGCGCCGCCCAGAAGGAACGGCAGCGAGAGGCCGTAGATCGTGACGATGGGGATCAGGGCGTTCCGGACGGCGTGCTTGACGATCACGGTGCGCTCGGGGAAGCCGCGGGCGCGGGCGGCGACCACGTACTCCTCGTTGAGGACTTCGAGCAGCCGGTTCCTCATGTAGCGCGCCGTCCCCGCCGCCGAGGCGACGCCCATCACGAACACCGGGAGGACGAGGTGCCACAGCCGGTCGAGCGCCTTTCCGCCCAACGACAGGAAGTCGTAGTCTATGGAGCGGGTCTGCGACGTGGGGAACCAGTTCAGCTGGACTGAGAACACCAGCACGAGCATCAATGCGAGCCAGAAGCCGGGGATGGCGTAGATGATGAGCGAGCTGAGCGTGACCGTCTTATCGAGCGCCGAGTACTGCTTGACCGCCGAGATGACGCCGAGGGCGATACCGAACAGCGCGTCGAACAGGAGCGCCAGCACGGTGAGCTGGAGCGTATAGGGGATCGCTTCGGCGAGGAGCTTGCTCACCGGGCGGCGGTGCCGGAACGACTCGCCGAAGTCGCCCCGCGCCACATTGGCCACCCACTTCACGTACTGCACGTGGATCGGCTGGTCGAGGCCGTACCGCTTGCGAATCAGCTCGATGACCTCGGGATCCAGCTGCCGCTGGCGCTGCGGCTCGAGGTACATGTCCATCGGGTCGCCGGGCGCGAGCCGGATCATGAAGAAGGTGACGGTGATGATCCCGACGAGGAGCGGGATGGCCTGGAGCAGGCGCTTGAGGATGTAGCGGATCATGGGACCGGTCGGCCGCAAGCCAGATGGTTCCTCATCTCTCCCTCGCCAGCCACAACTCCTCCATGTGTGACACGGGGTCTACCCGCACCTGATTCCTGAGCCCCCGCACCCGGCGGTGGGCTACGGTCGTCTGGACGCCGGGGTAGAGGAACAGGGCCGGCAGCTCCCGCTGGAAGATCGGGACTAGCTCGCGGTAGAGCCGGTCCTGCTCCTCCGGGCTCACCGTGGTCGCCGCCTCCTCCAGGAGCTCGGCCACCCTCGAGTTCCCATAGCCCGTGTAGGAGTCTTTCCCGAAATAGCGGTCGTGCCCGCGCGGATGCTGACCGACGGCGGTCACGACATCTCCGATCGCCGCATCGAAGTCGCCGTTCGCTACCCGCTCGCGGCCAGACTCCAGCTCGATGGTCCGAACGTCCACTCGGCCCGGAGAACTCCCTCCCGGCCCACCCGTGGATCGGCATGTTGAGGAGCACCGCGTCGAACTCTTCCGCCCTCACGCCGCAGCACGGCGCCGAACTCGAGCGGCAGGATGTCCATCTGGACGCCCACGGCGCGCAGCTGCGCCTGGATGATCACCATCCCCAGCGTGCTCCCATGAAAGGCGATAATGGAGGTCGGGTCCGCGACCAGCAAGTCAGGCTGGTGCGGGCTGGCCGCCAGCGGCCGCGCGCAGCCAGGACATCACCGGATCGCGTCGCCCGTGGGTCGTCCGTGGGCCCCGGCCGCCCGCTAGTGCACCGAGCCTGCGTCCACGGATTCCCACGCCGCCGGCAAGAGGTGCTGGACCGTCTCGCCGCTCCGCCAGCGCAGGCCCGGCAACACCCGCTCGAGGGCGCCCACGCACTCGGCGTCGAACTGGATGCCCGCGTTGATTTCCAACTCCAAAATGGCGGCGGACACCGGGAGTGAAGACCGGTAGGAACGATGGCTCGTCATGGCGTCGAACGCGTCCGCCACCGCGATGATCCGAGCCGCGAGCGGGATATCCTCGCCCGCCAGTCCGTCCGGTAGGCCCCGTCCGTCCATGCGCTCATGGTGCGATCGCACGATGTGGAGAACCGTGGGCCGATGGTGGATCAGCGGGGCGAGGATCCGCTCGCCGATCAACGGGTGCTGCATCACGCGCCGGTACTCGTCGGGGGTGAGCGGCCCCTCTTTGTGCAGCAGGTCGTCCGGCACGCCGATCTTCCCCACGTCGTGGAGCTCGCCGCCCAGGCGGATGTCGGCGCGCTCCCCGCGGCAAAGGCCCAGCTCCGCTGCCATGGCGGCGCCCAACGCGCTGACGCGCATCGAGTGGCCCCAGGTGTAGGGATCCTTGGCCTCCAGCGCTTGGCACAGGGCCCGCATGGCGGCGAGGAAGAGCTCCTGCGCGACTTCGCGGGCTCGCGTGGCTCGGTGGCCCGCGCTCGCCGCGCCCGCGCCCATTCGGAGCGTCCCCGAAGCGACGGTCTCGCCGCGGGACCGCGCCCACGACCTGAGCTCCGGCTTCTGGGTTCTCAGCCAGCCCCGTCTCGGCTCGAGCCGCAGCGGTCGCACCGCAGTCATGTCGTAAACCTCCCGGTCTTCACCTGTCGCTTGGACGCTTCGAACCGATTCGGCCGGTTCGAATCGGCCCGTCAACACGTACCAGCAACGACCGGGCCAGCGCGCCCCGGGCACCAAGTGCTTGCCAGGCCGTTGGTTGCGCGAGCT
This sequence comes from Gemmatimonadales bacterium, assembly GCA_030697825.1. Taxonomy (NCBI): domain Bacteria; kingdom Pseudomonadati; phylum Gemmatimonadota; class Gemmatimonadia; order Gemmatimonadales; species Gemmatimonadales bacterium. The sequence continues at coordinate 9,242 of JAUYOW010000035.1, forward strand.
AGCAGCGACGAGTATGCTGGTACACTTCGCGCTCCCCGGTTCAGAACGGCCCGGGCTACCGAGAATCACGTTCCAACTCGTACCGGTGATCGAGGACTGCCGCGAGTACGGGAGCCTTGCATGGAAAAGGTCCGGGTCATCGTCGTCCGCTTGTCCGACGCCTTCGCCGAGCTGTGGGAACAGCTTGCGCGGGACCTCGGCGCCGAGATATGGGAACACCCGCGGACGGATCCCTGCATGAGCCCGCCCGACGTCGCCGCCGTGCTGCTCGCTGCGGGCGGCGCCGAGCAGGAGGCCCGGGATTGGCTCGACCGGCACTCCGCCACGTGCGAGGCGCCCATCTTTGCGGTGGGGGCTGACCCGGGGCGGCGCATCGCGGCCCAGGTCGTGGCACGGGGGGCGCGGGACTACTTCGCCCTCCCGGAGGACGTCGAGATCCTCCGCAACGCGGTGGGGTCGGCCGTCACGCGTCAGCGCGAGACGCTGCGGCGCGCGGCCCGGGCGGCGGCGCCGATGGACGCGGAGGTGTTCGCGGCGATGGTCGGCGAGAGTCCCGCCCTGAAAGGCGTGCTGGCACGCACGACACGCATCCTGGCCCATCCCGACGCGACGGCGCTGATCGTGGGCGAGACGGGCACGGGCAAGGAGCTGCTCGCGCGCGCCATCCACCAGGGTAGCCCGCGGCGTACCAGGCCTTTCGTCGCGGTGAACTGCTCCGCGCTCCCCGAGCATCTCGTCGAGTCCGAGCTGTTCGGGCACGAGCGGGGCGCGTTTACCGACGCGCACGCGGCCAAGCCCGGCCTCTTCGAGGTCGCCGACGGCGGCACGCTGTTCCTCGACGAGATCGGCACCTTCCCCGTGGCGTTGCAGGGCAAGCTGCTCCGCGCCCTCGAGGACAAACAGGTGCGCCGCGTGGGCGGCGTGCGCCCGCACACCGTGGACGTGCGGATCATCGCGGCGAGCAACGAGGATCTCGCGGGCGCGGTGCGGGCCGGGCGCTTCCGGAGCGACCTCTACTACCGCTTGAGCGTGATCGTGCTCGCGCTGCCGCCCCTGCGCGAACGCGGCCGCGATGTGCTGCTCATCGCCGAGGCGCTGCTCAAGGGCCTGGCGAAGCAGCACGGCCTCCCCGAGCCGGCGCTTCGCCGTGAGACGTGCGACGCGCTCCTCGGCCACCACTGGCCCGGCAACGTGCGCGAGCTCAAGAACGCGCTCGAGCGCGGGCTGCTGCTCTCGCCGCCGGGTGTCTTGGAGCTCGACGAGCTGGTGCCTGAAGCCGGGCCCGCGTCGCCGGCGCCCGGCGGCCTCATCCCCTTCCCCGCACCGCTCGAGGTGATCACGAGGGCTGCCGTGCACGCCATGCTCGACTCTTGCGGCGGCAACCGGAGCGAGGCCGCCCGGCGTCTGCGCATCTCCAGACGCCGCCTCCGCAGGCTGCTGAGCGGGGAGACTGGCGGTACCTGAGCCAAAAGCCCGGGTCAGACCGGCCCAAGTGGTTCAGTAAGGCCCACCAGTCGCCGGGGGGAGTTGCGCGCGTCGTTTTGCCTCCCAAGGACTTGCGGGCCGGAGAACTCGGGCACGGTGTTTGCGGTCGAGTATCTACGAGTCCGAATCTCGTTCAAGGGGGGCAGTATGCGTAAACGGCTGGCAGTCACCATCGCCGCCGTGGCGCTGATCGCCGGGTGCACGGAGAGCACGGGACCTCCACGTGCGGCGCCGCCAAATTGGGCGGTTGCCGCTTCCTCCGGGGTGGAGCGCCACATCCTCAGGCAGGCCGCGACCGCACCGCCGCTCGAGACGTACGAGACGCGCGTCTGGGTCGTTCAGGGCCGGCGGACGAGAGTCCAGGTCGACTACGTCGGTGGCCGGAACTTCCTGCGTCTGGAGTTCCCCGCGGACGCGCTGTTCCAGCGGCCTGACGGGACGCGGTTCAAGGAAGGGGAGGGGATCGAGATTACGCTGACGATCGATCCCACGCGGTTGCTCCTGTACCTGGAGCCCAGCGGGTTGGTCTTCAGTGACGAGTCCCCGGCGCGGCTCAACATCTGGTACGGAAACGCCGACGCTGACCTGAACCGTGACGGACTGGTCGACGGAACCGACTCCACGATCGAGCAGAGCTACCTGGGCATGTGGTACCAGGCGAGTCCTGGGGAGCCGTGGGAGACGTGGCCTGAGGACCACATCAAGTACCAGAAGCGGTTCCGGACGGATCTGTATCATTTCTCTGGCTACGCGGTGTCCTGGTAACGGCAGGCTCATCTGTGAGGATGGACGTGCGTGAGTCACTTATGATCCTTCGCAAAGCCACGGAGTTCTCGGATACCGGCCAGCACGCGGCCGTCGTGGACTATCTCGCCGGGCTGCCCCCCAACGAGATCACCAGCTCGCCCACGCTGGCGCTGCTCTTCGGTATCGCGCTGGCACGGCTGGGCCGGCACGCGGAAGGTGCGCGCTGGGTCGATATCGCCCTCAAGCAGGCTCGGGAGCGCGGCGACCGGGCGATCGAGGCGCGCGCGCTCAACGTGCAGGGCGCGATCGCCCTCGAGGCCGGGCGCATTGACGAGGCCGCCACGTACTTCTCGCGGGTGCTCGAGGAGGCTACGCGGGACGCCGATCACGCCGCCGTCGGGCGCTGCTCGAACAACCTCGGCATCATCGCGAACCTCCGCGGGGACTACGGCCGCGCGATCGGCTCCTACACGATGGCGGTGGCGTCCTTCGAGCAGGTCGCCCTGCACCGGGGGGTCAGCGAGGCGCGCCACAACCTCGGGATCGCGTACCGCGACCAGGGCGATCTTGCCACGGCGCTCGCGACGGCCGAAGGCGCCGTGGAGGAGGCTGAGGTGGCAGGCGACCGCGCCCTTGCCGCGCAGACCCGCGCGGGCCGGGCGGAGGTCCGCATCCTGTCCGGCGAAGCGGAGCTCGGCCACCGCGAGGTGGAGCGCGCGCTCGCCATGCACCGTGAGCTCGGCGACACCGTGGGCGAGGCCGAGGACCTCAGGGTGTTTGCGCTGGCGCTCGCGGCGTTGGGCGATACGGAGCAGGCCGAGAGCACCCTGCGCGCGGTGACCGAGCGGGCCGAAGCTAGCGAGCGCCCGCTGCTCGCGGCCCAGGCGCGGCGCGACCTGGCTCACCTGCTCAAGCGCTTGGGGCGCGTCGCCGAGGCCAAGGACTTCGCTCTGACCGGGCGCGCGCAGTTCAGCCAGCTCGGTGCCGCGGCCGAGGTGCGCAAGTTGGACGAGCTGATCAGGCAGCTCGGCTAGGTTGTCCCGGCGCCCAGTTTGGCGCCCTTCGGAGGCAACGCGTCCCGCGTTCCAGCCCCTAACCGCCCACCCGTGTCTGCTGCGCCCTTTGGTCTTCCGGAAACGGGCCTGCTCGTGTATTCGTCCGTTGGACGCTGCGGCTTCACGACGACCGGAGCGACGATGTCCATGACCCGAATGATGCTTCGGCTCACGGCCCTAGGCCTTCCCGCGCTGGTCGGGGCGTGGGCGTGCGCGCGGGAGGCCGGGTGTCCTGACGGCTGGTGCGGCACGGCCGTGGTCGTGACGAGCGCCGAGCCGGACGTGCTGCTCCCGCCCGTGGCGAGCACCGACGTCGCGGTCGCGCTCAGCGACCTCGTCTTCGTCAAGCTGGCGGACGTGGGCGCAGACCTGGGCACGGTGGGCGACTCGGGGTTCGTCCCGGTGTTGGCTCGCTCGTGGCGCCGGGATGACTCGCTCACCGTCACGTTCTCGCTCCGGCCCGAGGCGCTCTGGCACGACGGGACGCCCGTGACCTCCGCCGACGTCGCCTTCACCTTCGACGTCTACCGTGACTCGCTGGTCGCCTCGCCCGCGCGTCCGCGGCTCGGGCGCATCGCCTCCGTCACCGCGAGCGACGCCCACACCGTGGTGGTCCGTTTCAGTGAGCGATACCCGGAGCAGCTCTTCGACGCCGTCTACCACATGCGCGTCCTGCCGAAGCACCTCCTAGACTCGGTGCCCCGTGGACGCCTGGCCTCGCATCCGTTCGGGCGAAACCCGGTGGGCGCTGGTCCGTTCCGCTTCGTGCGCTGGCGTCCGGGCGAGTCGGTGGAACTGGAGGGCGACGCCGCCTTCTTCGTCGCGCGCCCCGGCTTGCGCCGGATCGTCTGGCGGTTCATCCCCGTCCCCGCGATGACGCTCACGCAGCTCATCGCCGGGGAGGCGGACGTCCATGGCTCGGTGACCGGCCCGGACGACGTGCGTCGCGTGAGCGAGGCCGGCCACCTCAGCACCGTGCGCTATCCGACGCCGGTGTACGGTTTCGTCGGGTTCAACCTGAGCGACCCGCGCGCCGAGGCGCGGCCGCACGCGCTGTTCGCGGACCGCGAGCTGCGGCGGGCCCTTTCGATGGGGATCGATCGGGAGGCCCTCGTGCGTGCCACGCTCGGCGACCTCGGCGAGGTGCCGGTAGGCCCGGTGAGCCGGAGCCTGTGGATCTGGACCGACAGCGTCGAGCAGATCCGGTACGACTCGGCCGCGGCGCGCGCGCGGCTCGCCGAGCTCGGGTGGCGTGACACGAATGGCGACGGCGTGCTCGACCGCGGGGGCCGGCGGCTCGCATTCCGTCTCATCGTGCCGTCGTCGAGCGGGCTGCGGCGCCGCGCCGCGGTCGTGCTGCAGGACCAGTTCCGGCGGCTCGGTGTCGCGATGGAGATCGAGGAGCTGGAGTTCAACGCCTTCATGAGCCGGGCGCGGGCGGGGCGCTTCGATGCCTACTTCGGCGCCTGGGCGCAGGACCCGAGCCCGGCGTCGATCCGGGACACGTGGACGAGCGCGGGTATCGGCGCGTTCAACTACGGCGGCTACGCGAACCCTGAAGTGGACCGGCTCGTGGACGAGGCGCTCGCGGCGCCAGACCGGGCCGCGGCGCGCGTGCGCTGGCGGGAGGCCGTCTCACGCCTCAACGCGGACGCGCCCGCGATCTGGCTGTACGCGCCGGTCGCAGTGGCCGCCGTGCACCGGCGGTTCGAGGATGTCACGGTACGGCCCGACCAGTGGGCCGCGACGCTCTGGACCTGGCGCGTGCGGGCGTCGGAGCGGCTCGCGCGGGACTTGGTGGCGCAGCAGTAGCCGCTACTTGACGAGCTTCCGCCCGCGTGCGGCGGTGCCCGGACCGGCCTACAGCTTCACCTGTGCGATCGTCTCCTGCACCGCCTTGGCGGACTTGCCCAGCGCGACCCGCTCGGCGCTCGTCAACTCCACCTCGAGAATCTGCTCCAGCCCGCGCGCGCCTCGGCCACGCTGCTTGCGGCGGAAGCTCGCTGGGCGCAGCTTACGGCCCGTTTGTCTCCGCGCCCAACTCCGACGACCCGACAGGACACGCGCATGCGCACCCCCTTCGACATGAGCCTCATCCAGCGCGGCGCCCGGCTGCGCCGCACGCCGTTCTTCGAGGCCACCCAGCGCCACGGCGCCAAGGCCTACACGGTATACAACCACATGCTGTTCCCCATCTGCTTCGACGACCTCGAGGCGGAGTACTGGCACCTCATCAACCACGTCACGCTGTGGGACGTGAGCGTCGAGCGGCAGGTGGAAATCACCGGCCCCGACGCCTTCGCGTTCACCGATATGCTCACCCCTCGGGACCTCTCCCGGTGCGCCGTCGGCCAGGGGAAATACGTGGTCATCACCGCCGAGGACGGCGGCATCATCAACGACCCGGTGCTCCTGCGGCTGGGCGAGAACCACTTCTGGCTCGCGCTGGCCGACAGCGACGTGCTGCTGTGGGCGCGCGGTGTCGCGCTCAAGTCCGGGTTGAAGGTGCAGATCACCGAGCCCGACGTCTCCCCGCTCCAGATCCAGGGCCCCAAGGCCAAGGCGGTGGTGCAGACCCTGTTCGGCGACGGGGTGCTGAAGCTGGGCTACTACTGGTTCATGGAGACCGCGCTGGACGGCATTCCCGTGGTGGTGACCCGCACCGGGTGGACGGGGGAAGTGGGCTACGAGATCTACCTGCGCGACGGCAGCCGCGGCGACGATCTCTGGGAGCGGGTCATGGCGGCGGGGAAGCCGCACGACATCCGGCCCACCGGCCCTTCCGACATCCGCCGCATCGAGGCCGGAATCCTCAACTGGGGCGCGGACATGACGCTGGAGAACAACGTCTACGAGCTCGGCCTCGAGCGGTTGGTGGACGAGAACAAGTCGGGCGACTACATCGGCCGGGACGCCTTGCGCCGCATCAAGGCCGATGGCGTGGCGCGCCAGCTCGTCGGCGTGGAGATCGGCGGCGATCCGATCGAGTTCAACACCACCAAGTGGCCGGTGCGGGCGGGCGGCGCGGTGGTCGGGCACATCACGTCGGCGGTCCACTCACCTCGGCTCAAACGGAACATCGCCTACGCCTGGGTTCCGGTGGCGCACGCGGCGCTGGGCACGCGCCTGGCGGTAGCGGCGCCCGGTGGCGAGCGCCCGGCCACGGTGGTGGCGAAGCCGTTCGTGGATCCGGAGAAGGCCATCCCCAAGAGCTGAGACCTCGCTATTTTGAGTCTGGGATTCCCCATCAGGGTGGGTAGCGGTGGCTGACGAGAAACGGCGTCCGCGCTTCAAGAACGCGTGGGCCGAAGCGCGCGTGATCATCTGGCGTCACCGTCGCCGGCTCGGCGTCGGGCTCGCGCTCCTGCTGGTGAACCGGGCTGCCGGCCTGGTGCTGCCGGCGTCCACCAAGTTCGTGATCGACGAGATCATCGGTCATCGGAGGGCGGACCTGCTGCCGCTCCTGGCGCTGGCGGCCGGTGGCGCCACCCTCATCCAGGCGGCGACGTCGTTCGCGCTGTCACAGGTGCTCGGCGTGGCGGCGCAGAAGGCGATCACCGACATGCGCCGCACGGTTCAGGAGCACGTGGCGCGGCTGCCGGTCTGGTACTTCGACTCCACCAAGACGGGCGTCCTCATCTCGCGCATCATGACCGACGCGGAGGGGATCCGGAACCTCGTCGGCACCGGACTGGTGCAGCTCACCGGCGGGCTGGTGACAGCGGCGGTCGCGGTCGGCGTCCTGTTCTGGCTCAACTGGCACCTCACGACGATCACGCTCGTGATGCTGCTGGCCTTCGGCGGCGGGATGGCGTACGCGTTCAGCAGGCTGCGGCCGCTCTTCCGGGAGCGCGGCAAGATCAACGCCGAGGTGACGGGCCGGCTGGCCGAGACGCTGGGCGGGATCCGGGTCGTGAAGGCCTACACCGCGGAGCGGCGCGAGCGCCTGGTCTTCGCGAAGGGCGTGAACCGTCTCTTCCGCAACGTGGCGCAGTCCATCACGGCGATTTCCGGTCTGGGCGCCTTCTCGGCGGTGATCGTCGGGGCTATCGGCGTGCTGATGATCGTGATCGGCGGGCGCGCCGTGCTCGCGGGGACGATGACGGTGGGCGATCTCTTCATGTACATCGTGTTCACCGGGCTGATGGTGGCGCCGATGATCCAGATCGCGTCCATCGGCACCCAGATCACCGAGGCGTTGGCCGGGCTGGACCGGATCCGCGAGATCCGGCTCATGGCCACCGAGGACCAGGAGGACGCGTCCCGCGCGCCGCTCGGCGACCTGCGCGGTGACGTGGCGTTTGAGGACGTGAGCTTCGAGTACAACCCCGGCACGCCGGTCCTGAAGCACGTGTCGTTCCTGGCGAGGGCGGGTTCCACCACGGCGTTGGTGGGCTCGAGCGGCTCGGGCAAGAGCACCTTCATCAGTCTGGTGATGACGTTCAACCATCCGAAATCGGGCCGCATCCTCGTGGATGCGCGCGACCTCGAGACGCTGCGCGTGCACGACTATCGGGGCCACCTTGGCGTGGTGCTCCAGGACAACTTCCTCTTCGATGGCACGATCGCCGAGAACATCAGCTTCGCTCGGCCCCACGCGACGATGGACGAGGTGCGGGCGGTGGCTCGCATCGCGCACTGCGACGAGTTCGTCGAGCAGTTCGAGAAGCAGTACGAGACCGTGGTGGGCGAGCGCGGGGTCAAGCTCTCCGGCGGTCAGCGGCAGCGCATCGCCATAGCGCGCGCGATCCTGGCGAACCCCCGGATCCTGATCCTCGATGAAGCGACGAGCAGCCTCGACAGTGAGAGCGAGGCGCAGATCCAGGACGGGCTCCGGTCGCTGCGGCGCGGGCGTACCACGTTCGTGATCGCGCACCGGCTCAGCACCATCGTCAGCGCCGACCAGATCCTGGTGCTGGAGCACGGGGAGATCGTGGAGCGCGGGACCCACCACGAGCTGCTGGCGCTGGGGGGCCGGTACCGGCAGCTCTACGACCGGCAGTACCAGATCGAGCTGGACCGGTTCATCAATCCCGGGGAAGACTTCACGCCGGAGCAGGAGGCGCCGGCGGAGCCGGCCTCGGCCGCGCGCGGGGACGCGCTCTAGAGGCCGCGGCGCTACATCATCCACCTTCGCCAAAGCAAAGCGGGGCGGCCGCCGCCATCCTTCAACCCTAGGCCGCCCGCGCCGCCTCCGCGAACCTCCTAATGATCGTGCCCGCCGGCTCGACCGCCGCGATCCCCGCCACGCTCTTCCCCGCCTGCCAGTAGTCCGCCGAGGCCGTGCTGGCCAGCGAGTCCTTCTTGAGCTGCCGGAGCGAGCGCAGCGCGTAGAAGGTGCGCATCCAGTGCTTGGTCTTCCGCCCCCGGAACAAGAGCCGCGAGAGCGGTCCGATCTTGGTGCCGATCCGCTCCACGTACGGCGTCCGGATCACCGCCAGCGGCACGCCGGTGATGCGCTCGGTGAGGACGATGTCCTTCTCCGTGGCGCGCACGATCGCCTGCTTGTAGTCGGGGTGCGCGTTGCACTCCTCCGCCGCGATGAACCGCGTCCCCATCTGCACGCCGGCGTACCCCATCTTCAGCGCGGCCACGAAATCCGGCGCGTCGCCGATCCCGCCCGCGCAGATCAGCGGCAATCCCAGGTCGGCGGTCTCGTCCACCAGCGCCCGCGGGCTCTTCGCCCCCGCGTGGCCGCCGGCGCGGTCGTTCACGCAGATGAGCCCTTGCACTCCGCCGTCCAGGGCCTTGAGCGCCCACTTCCGCTCGGTCACGTCGTGGTAAACCACTCCTCCTACCGGCCGCACCCGGTCCACCACCCAGCGCGGATTGCCTAACGACGTGACGAAGAACCGCACCCCCTCCTCCAGCGAGATGTCGATCCAGCGCTCCATCCGCTCGCGGTAGATGCGGGACGACTGCTCGATCAGTGCGTTCATCCCGATGGGCTTGTCGGTGAGCCGGCGGATGAGGCGCAGCCCCTCGCGGTAGTCGTGACGGTGAACGTAGGTCATCGAGATCGGCTGGACGATGCCGATGCCGCCGGCGGCCGAGGCCGCGGCGACCAGCTCCGGGTTGCTGCACGGGTACATCGCACCGCAGATGAGGGGCACTTCGATGCCCACCTTCCGCGCGAACGGCGTCGTTAGGTCCATCAAGCGACCGGCCCGAGCTTCCAGCGCACCGTGGCCTTCGCCACCACGTCGCCGCCGCCGTCCGAGATGGACGCTTCGAACTCGTACTCCCCTTCGTGGCTGAAGTCCGGCAGCGCGCAGCGACACTCGGCGGTCAGCGCACCGCGGGCCTTCTTGAGGTACGCGATCCTCAGCCCGACCGGGATCCCTCGCGCGTGGCTGGGCATCCCCGTGAGCATCGCGAGCCCGCTCGAGAGCTCGGCGAGGTTGGCGAGCGCGATCGCGTGCACCGAGTTGAGATGGTTCCGGATACCCCGCCGGTCGCGCATCACCAGCTTGGCGTAGCCTGGCTCCAACTCGAGCACCCGCGCGCGGATCGTGCCGCTGTAGGGTGCCATCCAGCCAAGCACGATGCTGAACAGCGCTTTTCCACCGGGCAACGGCGCCAGCCGCCGCCAGGCGGTACGTATCCGTTCACCAGGTGAGGCGATCGCTGTTGACATGGAACGAATGTAGCCCGCGACCCGCGTCCTTCCTACATTGCCGCCGTGCTGGAGCGTCTACTCGCCATCGCCGCGGGCCTCTCGCCGCCATTCGTCCTGCTCGAGGACGGACGAGGTGCGGGCAAGAGCATGCTGGCCTGGGCGCCTCTGCACCGGGTGCGAATCGAGTGGACGGATGCCGCCGTGGGCACGCTCGACGCCCTCACGCTCGGCGACGACTACATCGGGGTGATCGCCTACGACCTCGGCATCCCGCCGCACGCGCGTCGCCGCGCGCCGATGATCGCGCAGCCGCTCGCTGACCTGTTCGTCCCGACGCAGCGGATCACGTTGCGGCCGGGGATGCGACCGGAGATCCGCGGAGACGACGCAAGAGATCGATGGGGGGTGGCAGCCGGCGAGTCGTGGCGCGGGGTGGACGAAGGCGGCAAGGGGGCGCGTGCCGCGACGGCGGGCGCCCTGCGTGCGGTCCGACCGCCGGAGCGGCAAGCGCCCCCGAGCCGCCGTTCGTTGGATCAGGCGCAGTTCGAAGCCGCGGTGCAACGCGCCCTCGAGTACATCCGCGCGGGGGACATCTACCAGGTCAACCTCAGCGTCGCCGAGCGCGCGCCGCTCGCGGAGCCGGCATTCGATGTCTACCGGCGGCTCCGCGCGATCAACCCGTCGCCGTGGATGGGCTACGCCGACTTCGGCGACTGGCAGCTCGTCTGCGGCTCGCCGGAGCTGCTGGTCGAGGTGCGGGACGGGACCGCGCGGGCCCGGCCGATCGCCGGCACCCGCAAGAAGACCGGGAAAAGCGTCCCGGACGCGGCGATGCGCCGCGAGCTGAGGACGGACGCGAAGGAAGCCGCGGAGCACGTCATGCTGGTGGACCTGGCACGCAACGACCTCGGCCGCATCGCCGAGTTCGGCTCGGTGCGCGTCGCAGAGCTTGGCGCGGTCGAGGAGTACTCGCACGTGATGCACCTCGTGCGCGACGTCGTAGCGACGGTCGTCCCCGGCACCGCGCCGCTCGACGTCTTCCGCGCCATGTTCCCCGGCGGTACCATCACCGGCACGCCCAAGATCCGAGCTATGGAGATCATCGCGGAGCTCGAGCCGGTGGCGCGCGGCTTCTACACCGGCGCCCTCGGCTGGACGGGCCGGGACGCGGCGCAGTGGAACATCATCATCCGCTCGGCCGTGGTGCGCGACGGGGAAGTCGTCATCCAGGCCGGCGCCGGCATCGTCGCCGACTCGGACCCCGCGCGTGAGTGGAAGGAATCGCTGCGCAAGGCCGCCGCGCTGCGCCTGGCGCTGAGGTTGGAAGAGTGAGGATTCCCGCACGTCCGCCACGTCTGCCCGTCTGATGGCCGGCCTCTTCGAAACCATCCGCATCCGCGAAGGGCGCGTCCCGTTCCTCGCCGAGCACCTCGCGCGACTCGGCGCTGGTCTCTGGCGTCTCGGCGTCGAGGGCGCGCCGCCGGGCCTCGAGCAGCGGCTCAGGCAGTTCGAGGCCGAGGGCGAGGTCGTCGTTCGCGTCACCATCGACGAAACCGGCGAGGTCATCACCGAACGTCCCGTGCCGGCGGCCGTCCCGATGCGCGTGGTCACCTCGACGGTCCCTCACGACGCCTACCCGGTGAAGAGCACGGTTCGGGCGCAGTTCGAGCGCGCGCGTGAGGAGGCGGAGGGGCGAGGGGCAGAGGAGGCCTTGCTTCTGACCGCCGGCGGTCACCTGGCCGAGGGGGCGATCACGTCCCTTTTCTTCTGGAGCGACGAGCTGCTTTGCACCCCCGACCTCGGTCTCGGCATCCTGCCCGGGATCGGCCGAGCCCGGGTCATGACGCTGGCCCGGAGGGCAGGGATTCCGGTCGCCGAGGGGAGATTCGCGCCGGCCGCGCTCCTCCCGGGGGCTCCCTTCCTGGTCAACGCGGTCCGTGGGATCGTCGAGACCCTGAGCCTTGATGACGTGGAGGTACGCCGCGACCCGCGGACGGCGGCGCTCAGGGCGGAGTTCTGGGGTTGAGCCCCCCTACTGGCCCATGTAGCTTTGATGGCTCTCGCGAACCGGGCGGGAGCCGTGGTGGCTGTAGCTCAATCGGTTAGAGCGCCGGACTGTGGCTCCGGAGGTTGCGGGTTCAATCCCCGTCAGTCACCCTGGTTCGAGGTCAGAATTAGGTCCGTAGCTCAATTGGTAGAGCACCGGTCTCCAAAACCGGGGGTTGGGGGTTCGATTCCCTCCGGGCCTGTTGGAAAAAGCAGCCGTTGGCTGTTGGCCGTTGGGGGGCACCCGGCCACCAACGGCTAACGGCTAACGGCCAACGGCTGCACCACGGCGGTATCGTCTAGGGGACTAGGACGTGGCCCTCTCAAGGCCAAAACACGGGTTCGAATCCCGTTACCGCTACTCCTCCCCGTCGGCCCCATCGTCTAACGGCTAGGACACCACCCTTTCAAGGTGGGAACAGGGGTTCGATTCCCCTTGGGGCTATGAGTACCCGCCGTCGTACAAGTCCGCCAGCCGCTTCAGCGTCTCCGAGTAATTCCCCGTTGCGTCCGCGATCTCCATCGTCGCCAGCATCTCCCGCGGGATCAGGTCGCACCCCGCGAAGGTCTTCGCCAACGGCTGGCAGCCAACGGCCAACGGCTGCTGTCTCGCTACGTGCGCGCTGATCACCGGGCTCGCCGCCGCGTCCACCGCCAGCTCCACGACCCGCCCCAGCGGCAGTCCAGCCTCCACGCCAAGCACTAGCGCGCGGGCCAGGCGGCCGCGTACGAACTTCGGCTTTCGTCCGTACCATGTCGCGGCGGCGAGCAGCAACGATCCACCCGCCGTCACCAGGATCGTCAACCCGCCCATCACGACCAGCAGGTACTGCGCCGTATGTCCGAAGAAAAGCAGCGGGAACGGCGCGATGAAGGTCGCCGCGAGCGCCTGGAACATGGGATAGCTCAGCTTCTTCTTGATCCACAGAATCATCCGGTGCTCGGCGGCGAAGAAGTCGGCGAGGAGCTTGAGGCAGGTCTCGAGCGAGCCGGACTCCTCGCCGAGGACGAGCAGCGCCGCCTCGAACGGAACGAAGAGCCGCGGCTTGGCCTTCGTCAGCGACGCGAGCGCCGCGCGCCGCTTGGTGCCCGCGAGGAGGTAGCCGCGCAGCTTCTCGACGCTCGGCGAGCGCGTGAACTCGTGCATCGAGCCGAGCGTGGTAGGGTAGTCGAGGCCGGCATGGTAGCCCGCGTACCACATGCGGTAGAACTCCGCCTTGAAGCGGGCGACGTCGAGCTCGGCCCAGGCATGAGTGAGAAGCATGGGCGGCAGCCGCTAGCCGTTGGCCGTTGGGGGGCTCCGCCGCCGCCGTTTTGCGGCCATCGGGCACCCGCCGACGCCTAACAGCCAGCGGCCTACGGCCATCACGCTCATCTCCCCAAGGCCGCCCGCAGCTCCGCCAGCCTTCCCGCGATCGCCGCGTTCGACATCGCCGCGAGGTCAGGCGGGAGCAGCGCGCGCGACGTACACTCGACCGCCGCGATCAGTTTCTGATACTCGATCTCCAGCGGATAGGTGGGCGGCTGGAAATCCTGGATGAGCCCGGCCAGCAGCGCGGCGTTCATGGTCTTGAGGCCTGCCGCGGCCATGCGCCGGCTCGCGCGGACCAGGATCGCCTCGATGTCCGCGGCCGAGAGCGAGGCCGCGTCGCCGAACAGCGTGGCCGGCTGCACGTCCGGCGCCAGCGGGATCTTGAGCCGCCGGCGCAGCGCCTCGAACACGACGGCGCGCTCCTCGGGAGTGGCAGGCGGGAAGAGCGCCAGGTGCTCCTCGGCGCGGCCCTGGCGCTTGAGGTCTACCGGCACCAGGTCGGGCCGGCTCGTCATCAGGAACCAGAGCACCCGGCCGCGGCGGCGCGTGTCGCCCATGAACGCGGCCAGCGACGCGAAGACGCGCTCGCTGACGCCCGAGTCGTGCCCGCCCACGTCACGGCTGCCGAGCGCCGCGTCCGCTTCGTCGATCACTACCGCCACCGGCCCGATCGCGTCGAGGATCCCGAGGATGCGCTCCAGGTTCGACTCCGTCTGCCCCTGCCACATCGAGCGGAAGTTCTGAAGCTCGACCACCGGTATCCCGATCTCCGCCGCGAAGCACCTGACGATGAAGCTCTTCCCCGTACCCACCGGCCCGCAGATCAGGAACCCCATCGGCACCACGTCGAGCCGCCCCTGCCGCAGCGCGTTCGCGGCTTCGCGCAGGAGCGCCTTCGCGTTCTCGTGCCCCGCCACCGCGTCGAGGCCCACGTCGCTCGTCATGAACTCCAGCAGTCCCCCGCTGGACTCCTCGATGAGACGCTTCTTCTCGCGCGTCAGGGCGTCCGGGTCGAGCGCAGCCCCTCCCGCCTCGGCCTCGGCGAGCAGGCTCTCGAGGTTCAGGCGCGTGAGCCCACCCGTGAGCACCGCCGCCCGCCGCGCATCGATCCGCGCGAAGGTGTCCGGCGTGCCGCCCCGGCCCGTGAGGTACGCATATCGTTCCTCCTCGCTCGGCACCGGGACTGCGATCTCGACCGTCCGCGCGTCGGCGATCAGGGAGGCGTTGAGCGACGCCGTGCTCTCGGCGATGAGGCAGAAGGTCACCTCGCGCTGGAGGAAGAGCGGGTCGCTCGCCCAGCGGCGCAGCGTGACGATGGAGCCGCGGTCCTCCACCGACAGCTGGCCCGGCTCGCCCGCGGGCGCGACCGTCTCGCCATAGTCCACGATCACGCAGGCTGAAAAGCGCCGGTTCTCGGTCAGTTGGGCGCGGACGTAGCCCTCCACCAGCTGGAGCGCGCGGTCGGGGTCGCGCGGCTGCGACTGCGCGAGCGTAGTGCCGTTCTGCTTGTCGTAGGCTTTGAGGAGCGTCTTGAAGTCGTCCTCGACGCCGCTGTCGGTGAAGCGGATCCCGGCGCCGCGGTCGTAGGTGACCACTGCGGCGCGGTCGGAGAAGACCGTCTCCGCCAGATACTCGCGCATCGCGCCATAGCGGCGCGCGCCGAGTGGATGGAGGTCACGGACGCCCGGGCCGTGGAGGATGAAGAAGTTCACGGCGCCCTGTTTCATGCGCTTGCGGAGCTTCTGTGCCCACTCGCCCTGGGGCGGGGCGTCGTAGCGCTCGCGCTCGGGTGGCGGGCCGCCGAAGAGCGGCACCGGGTCAGCGCCTCGCCTGGCCGGCGACCAGCGCGGTGGCGGCCTCCGGCGTCGCGTACAACTCGCGAACCTTGCGCAAGAAGCCCTCGGGGTCCTTCAGCTGGTCGAGCACGAACTGGATTGCGCGCTCGTCGTCGCGCGAGGCGATGATCTCCTCGGGGATGTGCCACATCTCGACAAACTTGCGGTTGAACTTGGCGATCTTGCCGGGGTCGTCCACGACCAGGATCCCGTCGGCTGTGGACTCGAGTGCCGCGGTGAGCACCGACAGCGTCTGGCGCTGATCCTGGGCGGCTCGCTGCCGGTCGGTGATGTCGACCAGGATGCCGTGGAAGAGGGTCTCGCCCGATTCCGGGTCCTGGACGGCAGTGCACGCGCGTCGAGGACCGTGCGGATCTCGCCGTCGAGCCGCCGGATCTGGAACTCGAACTCGCGCACCGCGCCGTCGTGCCTCAGCAGCTCCAGCTCCCGCGCCCGCTGCTCCGGGTCCACGAAAAGGTCGTAGGCGGTGAAACGCTTGAACTCGTCCAGCGACGAGACCCCGATCATCTCCAGGAACGCGCGGTTCGCGTCGAGAACCTCGCCCCTGACGTTCGACACGTAGATCCCCTCGCGCAGATTGCCGACCAGGGCGCGAAGTGTCTCGGCGTCGCTGAGGCTTCGAAGGCGGGTGCCGCCGGAGGTGCGGTTCACGGGCCGAATCTGCATTGCGGGGACGGTTTGCGACAGACCGGGCCATGCCTCTGGCCGAAATCGCCGGATGATCGCACCTTTCGTGGACATTCCCTCAACTCATGGCGGTTCTTCGATGTCGGTCCCGGCCCGGCTCATGTGTGGCGTGATCACGGCAACCTGTCTCGCGGTCGTCGCTTGCGGGGCGCAGGCGCAGTCGCTCCCCGCCGACGGCGACAGCGCCCTCGCCCGCCTCAACGTTTCGCCCCGCCACGGGGAGTGGGTGAGAGTGGACGCCGGCGGCGGCGACAGCGTCATGGCGTGGGTGGTGTACCCCGAGCGCCAGGGCCGCGCGCCTGTAGTCGTGGTGATCCACGAGATCTACGGCCTCACCGATTGGATCCGCGGCGTGGCGGACCAGCTCGCGGCGGAGGGGTTCATCGCCATCGCGCCGGACCTGTTGAGCGGGAAGGGGGCGAACGGCACCGGCACGCCGGCCGACCGGCAGGAAGCGGTGCGGCTGGTTCGGGCGCTGGCCCCGGACGAGGTGGCGCGTCGGCTGGCCTCCGCCGCGACCTACGCCACGCGTCTCCCGGCGGCCCGGGATCGGGTGGCGAGCATCGGCTTTTGCTGGGGCGGCTCGACCAGCTTCGCGTTCGCGACCAACTTCGCGAGCCTGCGCGGGGCGGTGGTGTACTATGGCACCGCGCCGGACTCCACGGCCCTTCCGCGCATCAACGGTCCGGTGCTCGGCCTCTACGGCGGCGACGATGCGCGCGTGACCGCGACGGTGGAGCCCACGCGCGGGGCGATGTCCCTTCTCAACAAGCGTTACGATCCGCGCGTGTACGACGGGGCGGGGCACGGCTTCCTGCGCGATCAGGCGGGCCGCGCCGGCGCGAACCGCCGCGCTGCCGAGCAGGCGTGGCCGGCGACGGTCGCGTTCCTGCGGGACGCCCTTGGCCGATGAAGCGGTTACCGCGGGTTGCGCAACGGGTTTTGACTAGCGAGTTTTTCCTCCGCGCGCCGCTAGCTCAATTGGCAGAGCAACTGACTCTTAATCAGTAGGTTGATGGTTCGATTCCATCGCGGCGCATTCCTCTAGCGGCACATCAAACTAGCCCAACTCTTGCCGGTCGGCCGCCACACGGCCACCGACCGCGATCCGGGGTGGCGCTGGACATCGCGGGCGAGGCGAGGAATGTTCTTCCGGTGAGGACCAAGGCGAGGTGCGTATGCCCGTCCAACGCTTGAAGGAGTTCCTCGACGCTAACGGCGTCAAGTACGTCGAGATCAGCCACTCGCCGGGCTACACCGCGCAGGAGCTGGCCGCCGCGGCGCACGTCCCCGGCAAGGAGTGGGCGAAGACCGTCGTCGTGAAGGTGGACGGCCGGCTGGCGATGGCGGTGCTGCCCGCCTCGTCGAGGGTGATCCTCGACCTGCTGCGGCAGGCGACCGGCGCCAAGAACGTCGAGCTCGCGACGGAGCGTGAGTTCGCCGATCGGTTCCCCGGCTGCGAGCTGGGCGCGATGCCGCCCTTCGGCAACCTCTACGACATGGACGTCTTCGTCGAGGAGCGGCTCGCGAATGACGAGGAGATCGCCTTCAACGCGGGCACGTACACCGAGGTGATCAAGCTCGCCTACCAGGACTACCAGCGGCTGGTGAAGCCGAAGGTCCTCAAGTTCGCGACGACGCACTGAGGCCTTGACCGCCGTCGGAGCCGCCGTTAAGTACCATCGTATGATCGATTGTTCCCTTTCACTGCCGGTCCAGCTGTGCGGGTGCTGCACCTGCTGCTGTTGCCCTGCCCCGACGGGAGTGGGGACCGGCTCGTGGGGGATGCGCGCTGTGTAGGCGAGCATCGCCGCTAGAAAGAGCAGAGGCAACCGGCCCACCTCCGAGTCATCGAGGTGGGCTTTTCATTTGGAGGAGGGGCGCGTGGCGGGCAGTCTCGCCGGAGCGACGCACCAGGCACTGACCGTCCCCGGCCGGCGCGAGCCGGCGCTGTGGGGGCTCGTCGGGAACACCCCGATCATTCCGCTCGAGCCACCGGAGGGTCCCGGGTCCGCCCGGCCCGCGCTGCTCCTCAAGGCGGAGTGGTTCAACCCGGGCGGCTCGGTGAAGGACCGCCCGGCGCGGGAGATCCTGCGCAGCGGGCTCGCGATGGGCGCTCTGCCGCAGCGGCGCCTGCTCGACTCGTCCAGCGGCAACACGGCCGTCGCCTACGCGACGCTCGGCGCCGCGGCTGGGATCGGCGTGACGGTGTGCGTGCCCGCCAACGCCTCGCGGGCGCGACGCAACCAGCTCCGCCTCCTCGGCGCGGAGGTGGTCGAGACCGACCCGCTCGAGGGGAGCGACGGCGCCATCCGCCGCGCCCGGGAGCTCGCCGCCGCCGAGCCCGAGCGCTACTGGTACGCCGACCAGTACAACAACCCCGCGAATCCTCGGGCGCACGAGCGCACGACGGGTCCCGAGATCTGGCGAGACACGCGCGGCCGAATCACCCACCTCGTGGCGGGCGTGGGAACGAGCGGGACGCTGGTCGGTGCGGGACGGTTCCTGAAGGCGCGGCGCGCGGACATCCGCCTCGTCGCCGTCCAGCCGGAGGGCCCGCTGCACGGCCTCGAGGGGCTCAAGCACCTGGCGACGGCGATCGCCCCCGGCATCTACGACCCCTCGATCGTGGACGAGACGGTGTTCGTGGCGACGGAGGCCGCGGAGGCGAAGGTCCGCCAACTCGCGCGCGAGCGGGGAGTCTTCGTCGGCTGGTCCACGGGCGCGGCGCTCGTCGCGGCGGACCAGGTGCTCGCGCGCGCGGGCGCGCCGCGCGGCGGGCCGCCGGTCGTCGTGGCGATCGCGCCCGACGGTGGCGCCTCGTACCTCGCCGACGAGCGTCGCCTGCTCGGGGAGCCATGAGCGTGCGGATCGCCCCCGGTGTGCTGGCCGAGATCCGGCGGCACCTCGCCGCGGCGTACCCGAGCGAGGGGTGCGGCTTCCTGCTCGGCACGCGGGGACCAAACGGCAACGTCGTCGTCGACCGCGAGCTTCCGGTCCCTAACCAGCGGGCGGCGGATGGCGGTGAGCGCACGCGCTACCTCATCGCGCCCGACGACTTCCTCACGGCCGAGCGAGAGGCGCGGCGGGCCGGCCTCGTAGTGGTGGGCACGTACCACTCTCATCCCGACGTGCCCGCGCGCCCCTCGGCGTACGACACCGAGCACGCCTGGCCGTGGTGGTGCTACCTCATCGCGTCGGTCGCCGGCGGCGACGTGCGCGAGGAGCGAGTGTGGGAGCTGCGCGACGATCGAAGCGGTTTCGTGGAACGCGAACTCGAAGTGAAGGAGTCATGATATGCCGGTGACCGTGCACATTCCGACGCCCCTTCGGCCTTACGTCGGGGGGCGCGACGTCGTCGAGACGAACGCCGGAACAGTGGGCGAGATCATGGAGCGGCTGGCCGTCGAGCACGCGCAGCTGCGCGCCCATCTCTTCCGCGACGACGGGCGGCTGAGGACGTTCGTCAACGTCTACCTGAACGACCGGGACATCCGTGATCTCGCGCGCGAGGCGACGCGCGCCGCGGACGGCGACGAAGTCTCGATCGTGCCGAGCATCGCGGGAGGGGCGGTCAACGTGGCGACCGCGCTGCCCGAGCTCAACCACGCGGAGATCCTCCGCTATTCGCGGCATCTCATCCTCCCGGAGGTGGGGCCCGGCGGGCAGCGGCGGATCAAGGCGGCGCGCGTCCTGCTGGTCGGGGCGGGCGGGCTGGGCTCGCCCGCGGCGCTCTACCTCGCCGCGGCGGGCGTCGGGACGATCGGCCTCGTGGACTTCGACGCCGTGGACGCGACCAACCTCCAGCGTCAGATCCTCCACGGCACCGCCGCGGTCGGCCGGCCCAAGCTGGACTCGGCAGCCGAGCGGCTCGCGGATCTCAACCCGCACGTGCACGTCGAGACGTTCCCCGTGCGGCTCACCTCGGAAAACGCGCTCGAGATCCTGGGCGACTTCGACGTCGTGGCGGACGGCACCGACAACTTCCCTACCCGTTACCTGGTGAACGACGCCTGCGTGCTGCTCGGCAAGCCAAACGTCTACGGCTCGATCTTCCGGTTCGAGGGTCAGGCGTCGGTGTTCCACGCCGAACAGGGCCCGTGTTACCGCTGCCTCTACCCGGAGCCGCCACCGCCCGGGCTCGTCCCGTCGTGCGCCGAAGGCGGTGTGCTGGGCGTGCTGCCGGGGATCATCGGCAGCATCCAGGCGCTCGAGACGCTCAAGCTGATCCTCGGCGCGGGCGACACGCTCGTGGGGCGGCTCGTCCTGTTCGACGCGTTGAAGTTTCGCTTCCGGGAGCTCACGCTGCGCAAGGACCCCGACTGCCCGGTGTGCGGGCCTAACCCGACCGTGCGCGAGCTGATCGACTACGAGGCCTTCTGCGGGATCGGCGCGGCTCCCGCCTACGAGGGTCCGGAGATCACAGCGACCGACCTGGCGCGCGATCTCAGGGAGAACCCGGACCTCGTGCTCGTGGACGTGCGCGAGATGCGGGAGTGGGAGATCTGCCGCATCCCGGGCGCGCAACTGATTCCGCTGGGCCAACTCCCCGAGCGTCTGGGCGAGCTCGACGGCCATAAGGAGATCGTGACGCACTGCCACAAGGGCAGCCGCTCGATGCGGGCGCTCGAGATCCTGCGGGCGGCGGGCTTCTCGAAGGTGCGGAGCCTCCGAGGCGGCATTGACGCCTGGGCGACGGAAGTGGACCCGTCGGTGCCGCGGTATTGATCGCGTCTCAGCAGGTCACGTGGAACAAGCCGATCGCGCCCTCCGGCGCCTCGTTCCAGGCGCTGAGCGCCTCGGGGGTCGGCAGCAGGCAGACCTCGCAGCGGTGGCGGCTGAGGTATGCTTTCGCCTCCGGCGAGAGGTGGACGTTGCCGTACTGGCCCGAGCCGATGACCAGCAGGCTCGCGGCGTCCTCGAAGATGTGCCTCGCTTCGTCGAGCGAGATCGTGTGCGAGGTGCCGTAGATGCGCTTGGAGAGCTTCTTCTTGCGCTTCTTGACGGCGCCGCCGAGGCGGATCAGGATGTCGTGCTCGTAGCGCTGGCCGTCGATCTCGAGCCACCCGAAGCCGGTGCGATCAAGGTGGGGCCGCATAGCGGAGGGCCTCCGTGCCTGCCTTGACGGTAAGGTTGGATGCTCCGCGCAGGAAGTGCAAGGACGGCGGGCCTCCGATGCGAGAGCCTCCCCAAGAACCGCCGGGCGCTTTGACAGGACAACCGCCGGCCCGCGCGGTGCTGGAGATCGACGGCCTCGGCACGGCGGCGACCGTGGAGGGCGAGATCGCCCTCGGCTGACGGGCGAAGCCGGCGTTAGGAGAGTCGAGAAGACTGACCGAGAATAAGCCAGCTGACTCAGCTCTGCGCACTACGCCGCGGCGGCGAAGGTTCCGCTGGCGCTGCGCTCCCAGACGTAGTCGTAGATGCGGTACGCGAGAGCTTCGGCCTCTTGGTCTGAGAATGGCGGACGCGGCAGCGATTGCCAGAGGTTGTCGAGAATGAAAACCTTCACCTCCGCCTGGGTGCGCGTGTTCTGCGTCCAGTCGTGCATCGGCTTGAGAAGCTCTCGGAGCGACGCAAGCAGGGACCTGCTGGCTTGCTTCAGCCTTTCCCGGTCGGCTTTGCTGATGTTCGCCTTGAAGAGCAGGTCGAACAACGCCAGCTCATCATCAGTCAAGCCTTCCTCCGCCGCGCGCTTCTCTTCAGCGTCGAGGCTGCCGGCAAGCTCGACCAGCTTCGCAAACGTCTGCTCCACCGTCACGCGATCCTTCTCGCGGTTATAGTCGCCGATGATCTCCTGGTATTTCTTGTAGTAGTCCATCCGCATCGGGTTGCTGGCGAGCATCTGCGCCAGTCTCTTCTCAACGACGTCCCGGATGTCCTGAAGCGCGGCGTGCTTGCGCTTTACCTTACTCGCGAACTCGTCGCGGAGCTTGGCGAAGTCGATCTGACTCAGATCCACAGTCAGCCCTTCGGCGTGGTCCTCGCCGGGTTGCTGGGCGCGGATCGCCTCGTTGACGATCTGGTGCAGCTCCTTGAGGAGCGCGGTTACGTCGGCGGTGTCACGTTTCTCCTGCAGCTTCCTGTAGATCGCTTCGATGTTGTCGTGCCGTTCGGCGAAAGCGAACGCGCTCGGCTCCATCAGCAGCGCCTTGAAGCGGACGAAGACCTGCCTCGCCATGATCTCGAAACGGCGCTTCGCCTCGTCTGAGGTGCAGAGCGCGTCCACGGCGTCCCGCAGCGCCTCGATGCGTGCGAAGCCAGTCGCGCCCGCAAGCCGCGACGGGTCGAAGCCCAAGCTCCTGAGATGTTTCTCCGCAGCCTCGATGGCTTGCGATAGAGCGGTAACCAGCTCCTCGATCGGCGCGACAATGTCGCCGCCGTCGCCGCCCTCGGTGTCATCGCCCATCGCGTACTGGGCAAGCGCCTCGCGCAGGCTCTTGAGCATCCCGTTGTAGTCCACGATGACGCCGCAATCCTTGCCTGGATAGACGCGGTTGGCACGGGCGATGGCCTGCATTAGCGTGTGTGCCTTCATCGGCTTGTCGATGTAGAGCGTGGACAGGCACTCAACGTCGAAGCCGGTCAGCCACATGGCGCAGATGATGGCGACGCGGAACGGGTGCTCCGGGTCCTTGAAAGCGTCTTCCACGGCGACCCGCTTGCCGTCGGGCGTCTGGAAGCCGGTCTTCATCACCACGCGATGCGGGATGATGTCGATGTCCCACTTCTGAAAGTCGCGCACCTCGTTCTGCGCTTCGCTGATGATGATCTCGATGATCGTGCTTTCCATCCACTGCACCTGCCCGCGCAGTTGCTCCAGAGTCTTGACCAGACGCTCGCGTTGATCCGGGTCGGACGCCGAGTCCAGCTCCGCTTCCTTGACTGGAATCAGCGCCTCCAATAGGGACAGCTTCGCCTTCCAGCGAGGCTCGATGCGCTGGAACATCCGGGCGCACGTCAGCTTGTCGATGCACACCATCATGGACTTGCCGGTCTCCCAGCGGGTCGAGCAGTGCTCGACGAAGTCCTCGGCAAGTTTGTCCAGGCGGTCGTCTGCGGTGATGACCTCGTAGTCCTGCCCCAGCAGCTTCTCCAGCAGCGCGGTCTGGTCCGGGTCGAGTTCCGCCTCCTCGATCTTGGCGGCGATGCGGTCGTTGAGGTCCAACCGCGCGATACCGAGTTTCTCGCCCCGGTTCTCATAGACCAGCTTGACCGTGGACTGGTCCTCCTCGGAGCGCTTGAAGTCGTAGCGCGACACGTAGCCGCCGAAAATGCGACGGGTGAGGTGGTCATGCTTGAAGAGAGGAGTTCCGGTGAAGCCGATAAACGAGGCGTTCGGCAGCGCCAGCCGCATGTTGCGCGCGAACTTGCCCGCTTGGGTGCGATGCGCCTCGTCCGACACCACGATGATGTCATCCCGCTTGCTGTACGCTTCCTTCACATCCTGGTTGAACTTGTGAATCAGGCTGAACACAAAGCGATGATTCTCGCGGAGGCTTGCTTTCAATGCCTTGCCCGAGCCGGCCCGCGGCGTCTTCTCGTCGGTCACGCCACAGCCGATGAAGGTGCGCCATATCTGGTCATCCAGGTCTTCTCGGTCGGTCATCACAACGAAGGTGAAGTTGCCCGGCACGACGCGTCGTACCTTCTCCGCGAAGAACACCATCGAGTAGGACTTGCCGCTGCCCTGCGTGTGCCAGAAAACGCCCAGGCGACCCAGGTCGGGATGGGCGCGTTCGACCAGGGGCAGAGCCAGACCGGTATCTTTGCCGGTATTCGCTGAGAATGACGGCGGTTTGCGTACGGCTTCAGCGGCGAGAGGCAGTGCCTCAGGCGAAATGTCTGCCGGCAAAGACAGGATCGCTGACGAGTTGCCGCGGTTCACACGGTACACGGGGCGCCGCCTGGTGCGCTCGGGATACTGGCGCTTCAATTCCCCCTGTCGGACAACCGATGCGACCGCACTGTTCACGCCGAGCACTTGATGGTTTCGCGCCACGATCTTGCGCGTCCCGCCCGCCCGGCTGTCGTCGAACAGGATGAAGTTCTCCACCAGATCGAGCAGACGCTCCTTCGCCAGCATGCCGTCCAGCAACACCTCGGCGTCCACGCGACCCTTCTCCCTCTCGTCGTTGCGCTTCCACTCGACGAAGTGCTCCCACATGCTGGTAATGGAGCCGTAGCGGGCATGGTCGCCGTTGCTGATCACGAGAAAGGCGTTGTGGTGGAAGGCGTGCGCGATGCTGTGCTCGTGCAGGTAGTCGGTCAGGTTCTCGTCGAAGCCGGCGCGGATGTTCTTGTAGACCGCCTTCAGTTCGATGAAGACCAGCGGCAGGCCGTTGACGAAGCAGACCAGGTCGGCGCGCCGGTTGTAGTGCGGCACCCGGACGCCCTGAACCTTCAATTCGCGCACGGCCAGGAACCGGTTCTTGGTGGCGTCCCGGAAGTCGATCACCCGCGCCAGCGCGTGGCGTGTCTCTCCCTGCGGATCGCGCCAGTCCACCGGCACGCCGCCCCGCATGAACGCGTAGAAGTCGCGATTATGCTGCACCAGCGAGCGGGCGAAGTCCACGCGCGTGAGCTTCTCGATGGCCTGTTCGCGGGCTGATTCCGGCAGGTCAGGGTTGAGGCGCGCCAGCGCCGCGTGCAGGTCGCGCAGGAGGACGACCTCGCGCTCGGTGGCGCGCCCCAGCGTCCCGTTGGGGCCGAACGTCTCGGTGTTGTAGGCGTAGACGCTCTCCCAGCCGAGCGCGTCACGCAGGTGATCGGCGAAGGTCTGCTGGACCAGCCGGTCTTCGTTGTTGATGTCGGTGATCACGGGGTTCGGCCGAGCGCGGCCGCCACCTCGGCCACGGTTGCGAAGGCCCGGCCCAGATCAAAGGCCGCAAAGTCCGCCGGGCGGAGCACGGGCTTGAGCTCGGTTTCGACCTGCGGGAGAAGGGCATCCAGCCGAGCGCGTGAGACATCGAGGGGCTCGTTTCCGGGAACGGCGAGCTTCTGCCGAACCAGCTCGAGCAGTTGCGCATCGTCCAGGCGAACGCCGAGTCGGCGGACGGCATGATCAATGTCGTAGAAGTCACGGATCGCCACGTCACGGCGGCATAGGGCCGCGCGGAGCTTCTCGGCCATCGCCTCTTGCTGGGAAAGGCACGGCACGCGCAGAGCCGGTACCAGCGCGGAACCGGAAACCGGGTCGAGGAGAAGCGTCTTCGCCTCTCCTTGCACGACGGGCGT
>JAUYOW010000036.1 GCA_030697825.1 Gemmatimonadales bacterium
GCGAAGAGGTCGAGCCGCGGACCGGTCCGGCTCTTGGCGCGGCGGGCCCCCTTGGCGATGGCGCTCTGAAGTCCGAGGTCCCGCGCCAGGAGCCTGACGATCTTCGACGTCTCGCTGTAGGGCATGACGTGCAGGATGATCGCGGGGGTCGCAACGAGAGGCATGAGGGCAAGATAATGGGCGGGCCGAGGCCCGCCCAAGTATCCAGGGGTTGCGGTAGCTACTTCTTCTTGGTGGTATCCTGCACGATCTCCCCCGGCGCCGCCGTGCCGGGCGCGATGGGCCGGAGGTGCTGCATCAGCTCGGTGATCTTCTTGCCGGTGAGCGCCTCGAGCAGGGCCGGGACCTGGGCCACCATCTGCGCCATGTCGGCGGTGATCTTGTTGACGCCGGCCGAGTCTCCCCCGGTCGAGACAATCGTGATCTTGTCCACCTTGGAGAGCGGCTCGGCGAGCGCGCGCACGACTTCCGGCAAGCCGCTCAGCACCTTGTCGAGCACCGCGGCCTCGTTGTATTCGAGGTAGGCGCTCGCCTTGAGCTGCATCGCGGCGGCCTCGCTCCGGCCCTTCGCCATGATGATCTCCGCCTCGGCGTTCCCCTTGAGGCGGATGATGTCGGCGGCGGCGGCGCCTTCGGTCTTCACGGCGTCGGCGCGCCCGGTGGCTTCGAGCGTTAGGCGCTGCCGCTCGGCGTCGGCCATGGTCTCGATCTTCTTCCGCTGCGCCTCCGCCTCCTTCAGGATCGTTCCGGCAAGCTCCTTCTCCTTCCGCAGGATCTCCGCCTCCGCGACCTTGATCTCGCCCTCCTTGCGGACGCGATCCACGTTCACCGCTTCGGTCACGACCTGCTGCTGCATGATGTTGGCCTGGATCTCGTAGGCCTTGTCCGCCTGCGCCTGCTGCTTCTTCGACTCGGCCTCGTACTGCGCCCTCTTCACGGCGAGGTCCTTCTGCGCCTCGGCCTGCTTGGCCTGCGAGAGCGTCTCGGCCAGCACACGCTCCTGGTCGGCCTGCGCCCGCGCGACCGCCGCCTCGCGCATGTACCCCGCCTGCTTGATGGCCGTGTCTCGCTCGGCCTCCGAAGTGGCGATGTCCGCGTCGCGCTTGATCCGCGCTACGTCCGGCTTGCCCATGTTCTCGATGTACTGGTTCTTGTCCTTGACCTCGCGCAACGTGAACGACACGACCTCGAGCCCCATCTTCGCGATGTCCTCCGCCACGTTGGCGCGCATCCGGTCGGCCACCAGCTCGGGCTGCTTCACGATCTGCTCGACGGTGAGCTGGCCGATGATGCCGCGCAGGTGGCCCTCCATCACGAGCCTGATCAGCGCTTCCCGCTGGGGCGGCGTCTTGGAGAGGAACTGCTCGGCCGCGGTGCGGATGGACTCGGGATCGGACTTGATCTTGAGTTGCGCCACCGCCTCGACCGTTACGGCGACGCCCTGATTGGTATACAGGTCCTGCTGCGGCGCGACGTCGAACGACATCAGCTCGAGCGACAGCTCCTGAGCGCTATGGATCAGGGGAATGACGAGCTGGGCCCCACCCTTCACCACCTGAGTGCCGCCCAGGCCGTAGCGGATCATCGCCTGGTTCGGGCCGACCTTGCGCAGCATCCGCGCGAAGGTGCCGAGGATGAGGAGAACCACGGCCACGGCCAGGCCGCTGATGATGAAGACCGGAGTCAGGAGGATGTCCAGCATAGGCTCCCCAGGGTTAGGCCGTGCCGGGGTCGCCGGGCGGCAGTTGATGCTGGTCGGCGAACTTGTCCCAGCGTTCCACGTACGCGATGCCCCGCTCGACCTTCAGGATCACGACTTCCGTCCCGTGCTCCAACGCCTCGCCAGTTACGCTGCGCGCGCCGTCAGCGTGCCTCGTCCCGCCGAGGGAGTACACGATCTCGCCGGTGCCCCCGGCGGCGATGCTGCTGGTGACGCGGGCGACCGTGCCCTGCACCTCGTAGTCCTCGGGACGCATCTCGGTGAGGTGCGGGAAGATGAACTTGGCGAGCGTGACGAAGATGATCCCGCCGCCCACGACGCCCGCGGCGCCCGCCACCGCGAGGATGGCCGCGGTGGTGAAGTTCGAGTAGCGGGTGAGCAAGTACCCGGCGCCGCCGAACCACGCCAGGAAGGCGCTGATCGTGCTGAGATTGAACGGCGACATGTGGGCGCCGTGATGCCCGGCGCCAGGTCCGTGCGCCTCGCCGCCGCTATCACCGCCGGCGTCGAAACCGGGCAGGTGAAGGTCGTGCCCGCTCCCGAACGCGCCGAGCAGAAAGCTGGCCACGGTGAAGATGAGGCCGAAGGCGAAGCAGCCGAGGAAGAAGGAGGCCATTGCAGGGCCGAACGTACACCGGCCTTGGCGCCCCCGCAAACGGCGTGGCGGAACGGCGGGGCGGCGGGACGGCGGAACGGCCGAACGAGGGAACGGCGGAGAACCGCTAGCGGCCGAGCCCGACCGAGAGACGCCCGCCGACCAGCGCCACCCAGCCCGGCGCCCGGAAGTAGAGCACTTCCTCGTAACGGGCGTCCAACAGGTTCTCGACTCGGAACGTGAGCGCCAACCCGGGCCGCGCGCCACGCGCGGGCACTGCGTCGAACTCCCCTCCGGCGTCCACCCGGACGTGGGCCGGAAGCTCGACGCGCCGCGGCACGAAGGTAACCGGATCGGCGTTGCGAAAGTCCAGGTCGTCCCGGGTTCCTACGAAGAGGAGCGTGGCGCCTCCGCGCAGGCGCGCCCCGAAGCGACCGTCGAGCGTCACGCTGCCGGCATGGGTCGGCCTCCGGAGGAGTCGCGGTCGCTGTCCGAGTCCGACGGCGAGCGTGCTGCCGTCCACGCCGGAGTCGGTGTGGAGGTAGGTGTAGCGGGCCGTAAGGGTGGCGGCCCGGAATGGATGCAGGCGCGCTTCGAGCTCGACCCCGCGCGCGTTCGCACCGGCGATGTTGCGGTAGTTGGGCGCGCCCGGCGATGCGGCGAAGGTGTACTGGATCACGTCGCGAAAGTGTTGGTCGAAGTACGCGGCGCCCACCGTGGCGAGCTCGCCGGCAAACGATTGCTCTACGCCCAGCTCGAAGCTGCGCGCCTGCTCCGGAACGAGGTTCGGGTTACCGGTCGAGAAGCCTCCGCCGTAGCTCTGGAAGAAGGTCGGTTCCTTGAACGCCGTCCCCGCGCTCCCTCGCAGGCGCGTCGTGGGCGTCGCACGCACGGTGAGCCCCGCGCGGGCCGTGCCGAACGAGCCGAACTTCTGGTTGTCATCGAATCGCACGCCGCCCGTGAGGCTGACGCCGTCGCCGAGGCCGGCGAGGAGTTGAGCGTAGGCCGCACGGTTGGTGCGCGAGACGTCCACCGTGTCCCCCGACGCGAACGAACCCGTGAAGCCGATCGCGTTGTGGAAAAACTGCTCCTCCAGCACCGCTCCCGCGGTGACCACGAACGCGGGTCCCAGTCGGACGTTGGCGCGCAGGTCCGCACTGCGGCGGCGGAACGAGGTGAGGTTGCCGTACCCGTCGGTTTCCGCGGGGCTGTCGGGCGAGTTCTGCGCCGTGTCGCGCTGATCCTGCCAACCGAGCAGCAGCCGCGCTTCGAGTCGGGTGGTCAGGGATCTGCCCACCTCCGCACTCACCGTAGTGGCCCGGCTTCCGGTGAACTGGTTGCTGTCGGAGGGGAATCCCGCGAAATCGGTCGGGAAGTGGTACACGCCGTCGTGGTGGCGGATGGTGATCTGGGCGTCGGTGCGCGAGTCGGGGGTGAGCCTGAGCAGAGCGCTCGCCGCCCGGTTGCGGTACGCGTTGTTGGTGGTGTCCACGCCGCTGCTCGCGAACTGTGAGGCGCCGAGCGACCAGGCAACGCGACCGCTTCCGGCACTCAACGAAGCCTCGATGGCGCGCGTCCCGTATGAGCCGGCCCGCGTGCCCGTGGAGAGCACCGCGCCCCCGGCGCCGCGCCGCGTGAAGATCTGGATCACCCCGGTCATGGCGTCGGAGCCATACAGCACGCTGGCCGGGCCCCGCACGATCTCGATCCGCTCGACGTTCTCGGCAGACAGGCCGGCGAGGTCGATGCGACCGCCCGGTTCGTTGATCGGAACGCCGTCCACCAGCACCCGCACGTAGTTGCTCTCACCGCCGCGCAGGAACAGCGACGTCTGGCCCCCGAATGAGCCGCTCTGCACGACCGCCGCACCCGGCGTCTCGCGCAACGCGTCGAGGACGAGGGAGACTCCCCGGGCGCGCAGCTCCTCGCCGCGCAGCACCGTCACGCCGTTTGGGACCTGCTCGGTGGGCGTGGGGAGACGGGTGGCGGTGACCACGATCTCGCGCAGCCGGATCGTGTCTTTAGGTTGCTGGGCCCGCAGCGGGCTCGCGACGAGGATGGCGCAGCCGAACGTGAGAGGGAGGACACGGGGCAGGCAGAACGCGTTCATGGATCGAGGTCCCTGTCTATGCGAAGTAGTGGTTGACGTTCGGGAACGAGTTGGGGGACGCCATCGGCGAGGAGCTGGACCGTCACGGGCCAGCCGAACACCTCGCTCAGGCGGTCGGCCACGAGCACCTGCTCGGGCGGCGCGTCCGCCACGACCCGGCCGCCGGCGACCAGCACCAGGCGGTCGGCGAACCGCGCCGCGACGTTGAGGTGGTGTGATACGAAGAGCGCGGCGAGCCCGTCATGCCGCACCAGGTCTATGACCAGCTCGAAAAGCTCCATCTCGTGACGCAGGTCGAGCGACACAGTCGGCTCGTCGAGGACGAGGGCGCGCGGCTCCTGTGCCAGCGCCCGCGCGACTCGCACCCGCTGCCACTCGCCGCCCGAGAGCGTCTCCACCCACCGGTCCGCGAGTGCCGTGACGTCAGCGCGTCCCAGCGCGCGCTCCACCGCGTCCCTGTCCGCCGGCCCGAGCGCGCGCCACGGGCCGGTGTGCGCGTAGCGACCCATCTCCACCGCCTCGATAACGGTGATCGGGAAGACCGGCTCCTCGCGCTGGCTTACCACGCCCACCTCGCGCGCGAGCGCGTCGCGCTCCCAGTCTCCGCTCGGCTTGCCCATCACTTCGGCGCGGCCCGAGACGAGCGGCGCCAGGCCCAGCAGCGCCCGGAGCGCGGTGGTCTTTCCCGCCCCGTTCGGACCGACGATCGCCACGCACTCGCCCGCGCGGACCGCGAACGACGCCGCGGAGAGCTGCGGCGCCGGCGCCCCAGGATACCGCACCGTCGCATCGCGGAGCTCGAAGGCCGGTGCTCCCACCTGCATCACGCCGTTCTCCTTGCCGACCGCCGCAGCAGCATCCCGAACAGCGGCACGCCGACCAGCGCCGTGATCACCCCGACCGGAAGCTCGAGCGGAGCGAACAGGGCGCGGGCGCCGGCGTCGGCCAGCACGAGGAACGCGCCTCCCAGGACGAACGCCGAGGGGAGCAACACTCGATGGTCGGGTCCGCGCAGGATCCGGATGGCGTGCGGGACCGCGAGACCGACGAACCCGATGATGCCGGAGGAAGCGACGGCAGCGGCGGTGAGCAGCGAAGCGGCGACGTACACCCGGCGCTTGGAGCGCGCGACGTCGGCGCCGAGGTGTTGGGCCGGCTCCTCCCCGAGCGCCAGCAGGTTCAGCGCGCGGGATTCGCGCGCGAGCACTACCAGGGCGGGAGCGGAGTAGGCCGCGAGCGCCGCCACACCGACCCATCCCACTCCACCCAGTCCGCCCATCAGCCACAGCATCGCGGAACGGACGCCGGTCGCCTCGGCGACAGCCAGGATCCCGCTCACCACCGCTCCCGCGAACGCGCCCACCACTACTCCGGCGAGCAGGAGGACCCGGCTGTCGAGCGCGCTACCCGCGACCAGAGCGAGACGGTACACGACGGCGATGGCTACGAGCGAGCCGGCGAACGCGGCCGCGGGGAGGGCCCACGCGGACTGGAACCCCGCCGCGATCGCCAGGACGGCGCCGAGACTGCTCCCGCCCGACAGACCGAGCAGGTAGGGATCGGCGAGGGGATTGCGGACCAGGGCCTGAAGCGCGGCGCCGGCCACCGCGAGCACGCCGCCCACTACGAACCCCAGGACCACCCGCGGAACCCTCAGCGACCAGACTATCGCGCGGGTCGACTCGTCGCCGGCGCCGGCGATCGCGGCCATCACTTGCGCGGGCCCGAGGCGCGAGCCGCCGACGGCCAGCCCGACCAGGGCCGCCCCGATCCACGCGGCGGCGAGCAGCGCGACGAACGTTCGAGCTGGGAGACGCTTCATCGGCGGGGCCCCAGTGCCGCGAGCCTCGCCGCCAGATCGCGCACCGCCTGCGGCATCCGGGGCGACGGCCGGCCGTAGAGGCTGCCGTCCACTGCCAGCACGCGATGCGCCCGCACCGCGGGCACCGACCGCCAGCCGGGCCGGGACGCGAGGTCGAGAGTGCGCGAGGTGTCTGAGGTCAGCACCAGGATCACGTCGGGGTCGCGAGCCACGATCGTTTCGAGACTCACCGGCGCCGACGGCTGGGGGATGTCGGCGAAGACGTTCGCGGCGCCGGCCGCCGCCAGGATCTCCGAGAGGTAGGAGCCGGCTCCCACCGTGATCGGCGGGTTCGACTCGACGTCCACGTACACGCGCACCCGCGACGACGCGCCGGCGGCGCTGCGCGCCCGCTCGGCGTCGAGGCGGCGATCGAACGAGGCGAGGAGCGTGCCGGCCGAAGCCGAATCGCCGGCGGCCTCAGCGATCAGGCGCGCGGCGCGCCGGAGGTCGTTGGTGAGGTCGGTGCGCAGGACGGCGGTGGGAATGCCGAGCGCCTCGAAGCGCCCGAGCGCCGGCCGGTTGGCAGCCGAGGCATACAGGAGCACCAGGTCGGGGTGCAGTGCGGCGACCGCCTCGACGTTGGGCCCGATGCCGTTGCCGAGGTCCGGCACGGCGAGCGCGGCGGCCGGGAAGTCGCACCAGTGGGTGCGTCCTACCAGCCGGTCACCGAGCCCTAAGGCGAACACCAGCTCGGTGGTAGCGGGGGCGAGCGATACGATCCGGCGGGCGGGCGCGGCGAGGGCGATGCGGCGCCCCCAATCGTCGGTGACGGCAAGTGCGCCGCGGGCGGGCGCGCGCGAGCACGCCGCTGCCAGCACGGCCGGAAGGACGATGGAAAACCGAACCGGATGGAGAAGCCGACGAACGGCCACCGTCCCCTCCCTCGAGGGTGTGTGTGACGGGGCGAACGGCGAGGTCTCCTGACTTCGGGTCGCGTCCGCTGGCCTTCCCGGCTGTCGCCAGTGGCATCGAGAGCGGACGGGGGGAACTAGTCCCGACCCGTTACAGTGGCGGGGCCGCGCCGGACTTACACCGGCTTCCGAGATCCCCGTTCGCGACGATCAGTTGTGGGCGGCAATCTCGCGCGGCGATTCCCGCCGCGCAAGCCTTCAGGCGGGACTACTCCGCGGCGATGACCGCGGCGAGCTGCGACTTGAGCGTGGCGCGGCGGCCCTGGTACCGCCGCCACTCCAGTGGCGGCGTGCCCTCCTCGCGTCCCTCGTAGCGCTCGTCGAGCGCCACCAGCTGCGCGAGCAGGGTTTCCAGCGGCGGCGCCTCCGCCGGCACCCGGGCCGCGCGACCGCCGCGCAGCGCCATCACCGCGCCGGCCCCTAGCGCGAGCGCGGCGGCGATCACCGCGATCCACCAGAGGCGCTGCCCCGCGCCCGGAGCGCCGCCGAACCGCAGCTCAGGGGCCGCGCCCGCCCTCGCCGTGTCGGCC